>CALBKX010000011.1 GCA_937895935.1 uncultured Clostridia bacterium | reverse complement strand
CTCAATTTGATACAAGCAATGTAACTGATATGAGTTCTATGTTTAATGGTTGTACATCATTACAAACAGTACCATTATTCAATACTTCCAATGTAACTGATATGGGTTCTATGTTTAGAGATTGTACATCATTACAAACAGTACCATTATTTGATACAAGCAATGTAACTAATATGGCTTCTATGTTTAGTCTTTGTACATTATTACAAACAGTACCATTATTCAATACTTCCAAGGTAACTAATATGGCTTATATGTTTAGTGATTGTACATCATTACAAACAGTACCTCAATTTGATACAAGCAATGTAACTGATATGAGTTCTATGTTTAATGGTTGTACATCATTACAAACAGTACCTCAATTTGATACAAGCAATGTAACTGATATGAGTTCTATGTTTAATGGTTGTACATCATTACAAACAGTACCATTATTCAATACTTCCAATGTAACTGATATGGGTTCTATGTTTAGAGATTGTACATCATTACAAACAGTACCATTATTTGATACAAGCAATGTAACTAATATGGCTTATATATTTGATGGTTGTACATCATTAACTAATTTAGGAGGAATTATAGGGTTAAAAGACAGTATCTTCTTGAATCAAAGTACATTGTTGACTGTTGATTCAGTTATGAATATTATAAATTATGCAGAAGATATAAGTTCTTCAGGTTCATCTAATATTATATATATACATCCAGATGTTTTTAGCAAATTAACAGAAGAACATATTGCGACAGCGACTGCAAAAGGATGGAAAATTGCAAGTTATGAAAGATAATATACTTCTATGCTTTAATAATGTTTTATTCATTTGTTGGGATTGGTATTAGGTTATCAATCCCTTTTTTGTGTACAATATCTTTATTGTTATAAAGCGATATTCAATTTATCAAGAATGAAATATATTGTTACCAAAGAAAATTACATACAGTTTATTGAAACTGATGATTCCAATCAGATAACAAGACAGTTGGGGTTTGGAATTGATGGCGTTACATACGTTGTCAACAACGATAATGTCAAGTTCTACCTCAAAGAGGATTATTTTTACAAGAATTCCGTTTGGTCAATAGACTTACCTGCACAAATCAACGGTGAATATTATGACAAGGACACAATTGGAGATGGTCTTGCTGGTATATATGACCCCTCAACAGCATTGGCAGTTACTTCAGTCAATGGAAAGAAAGGTGATGTATGGCTTACCGCTGCTGATGTGGACGCTTATTCCAGAAGTCAGACAGACAATATGCTTGATACCAAGGCAGATAAGGAAACAACCTACACAAAGGAAGAGGTTGATAGCTTATTGGATGGAATTGAACAGACAACCACACAGGATATACAGAATGTAACCGAACAGATTACCAATGTAACCAACAACCTTACACAACTTACTGAAAAGGTTGATAATATTGAAAATACTTTCAATGAATATAAGACACAGACAGATGAGCATTTCACGACAATTGAGGGTGACATTGAACAAGTAAACCAAGACATTGCACAGGTTACAGAAAGGGTTACATCCATTGAAAGCGAGATACAGACGTTAAAAGACAAGGACACTGAACAGGATGGCAAAATAGACCAATTAGAGAGCGATACAGCCACTTTAAGAAGTGACTTGGATAGTTTATCACAAAGAGTTACAACACTCGAAAATGAGGCTAAAAACCACCTTGTAGCAAGTAATATTAAAGCTGGTACAAACATATCAGTCTCACTTGTTGGAAATGACGTTACAATCAGCACTGTGGGTATTGCGACAACTGAAGGTCTTGCTGAATTGGAACAGAAAGTTTCAACCAATACCAATGATATTGCAGGAATTAAGACAACACTTGAGACCAAAGAAGATAAGGGTACTGCACAGACAATGCACGACCAATTACAGGTTGGAATTGATGCCAATGAACAGGCAATTCAAGCAATCCAACAACAGTTAACTGATACTGAACATTTTAGAGGTTATTACAATACAACAACTGAAATCCAATCACTTGACAAATGTCATAACGGTGATTTTGCATACAACGCTGAAACGGGTACAAAATGGGTTTATTCAAGCGGAACTTGGTCTGATTCACTTGTTCCAGTCGTTGATGAAACAGTACCAAAGACTGAAATACTTCCTCTTATGGATGGGGTTGCAACAATTGGTGACAGCAATACTTATGCGGCAGGTAATCACGTTCACCCACACGACACAACAAAGGCTAATGTTGGGGATTTGACAGCATTGCAACAGGATTTGAGCAACTACAAGACAACTGTTGAGGATCAATTAAATCTCAAGGCTGACAAGACAGAATTGACAACATTATCTGGTGATATTGACGGCAAACTTGCATTGAAAGCTGACAAGGAAACAACTTATACCAAGTCAGAAGTTAATTCACTGTTGGATGGAAAGGTTGATGACGGTTATTGTTATTCAAAAGGAGAGGTTGACGGATTGTTAAATAATAAAGCAAATGTCGGTGATTCCTATACCAAGTCTGAAACAGATAATTTGTTAAATAGTAAGGCAGACAAGGCTGATACATATACCAAACAGGAAGTTGACGATAAGTTGAATTTGAAAGCAGACCAATCCAATACCTATACAAAACAGGAAGTAGATGATGCAATCGCCAATGTCGATGTAACAGAACAGTTGCAAAATTATTACAATAAGACGGAGATTGACGAGAAATTGGCAAATGTAAAGGTTGATGCCTATACCAAAGCTGAAACTGACAATCTTCTTAATGCGAAAGCAAACAAGTTCACTGATGTTGATGACATTTTGTTGGTTGACCAACTGCCTGAAACACCAAATGACAGAATATTATACCTTATACCAATTAGTGCAGAATGAGTTTAAATTTGAAAGGACATAAATGCAAACCCTATCTGGGACGTGATATTGCAAGGGGTTACTTAGGTAGCACCCTTGTATATACCAATGGTGAAACATTATATAATTTCACCTTGCACCCTTATACTGTTGCGAGTAAAAGTATATATCTTCGAATAAACAAGATAAATGATACATTGTTCCAATTGCAGAATACTTCGGAATTAAATGGATGTTTTGTACTCACATTTGAACAATATGATGCAGGTATTAATGATGTGGGGGAAAATCCTGACAAGGTAGTATATAATTCAAGGTGGAGTAATACAGGAAGGATTACAGTAATATATAAATCCAACAAATATGATTACTGGGCTACCAATTACGATAGTGGAAACTATTATACACCTTACAAGTTCTTGGGGACTGAACAGATATATTATGATTTTTATCCTAACGATGTATATAATGTGGTTCACTTTAATGTAGGTGATACTGAATATTTTGTACAATCAAATGGATTATATAAGGTGAACAGTTATAATGCTGAAACAAAGAGGTTGGATTATGACACGGTAACAACAATTGTTGATAATGATTACCAATATTTTGACATAATTTCACATAATGGAAAGACTTATGTCAAACCTCATTCTTTAAGCAGATATTGGCAACATTATGTGATAAATGAGGAAACACAGGAGGTTGAAAAAGTGACCAAATCAAACAATATGGCAATGTTCCTGTTGAATGATACATTATATTATTTACATTGGAACAATGGAAGTAATATATTATCAGTAAGGAACTTTGAAACAGATGAAGTGTTGCTTGAAATGGAAGGCAATGTTGATAATATATTGGGTGTTGGTTCAAAATATGCAGACATTTTTGTTGTTGGCAACAATGTTTATTTCAACCACTTGAGATTAACATACAATGATGGAACATTCAGTTATGAAACATTTCCTTATAGATGGATTAAAGAAGAATTCAATGAGGATATTACATTGGTTGCCAACGGTGATATAATTTACTTTTACAACCATATAAACCACCGTTTCACACAGTCAATTAGATTGAAAAGGTCTCCAACTGAAAGTTTCTGTCTTATTGATGGTAAAATAATAACTAATAAAGGATGGTATTCAATAGATGAAATCTAAAATATATATGTCGGACTATTCAGTTGATATGCCTTATATTGACGGGTATAAGAACCAAAGGGATTGGATTAACTTTGACAGGGATAATCTATTTCCCCAGAGACTTATCAATATGGTTGGTGAAAGTCCTTTACAGAACAGCATACTAAGTAATAAAATCAAATATATATGTGGTGCTGGTATTGCTGACTATGATGCAAGCATATTCACGCCTAACCTTACTGAAGATTGGTATTCATTAATCAAGAAGTGCGTTGTTGATTATGTTTACACTGGTGCATTTGCAATTCAGGCAATATTGAATGAGGACGGGAATAAATTCAGTTACTTTCATCAACCAGTCGCACAAGTCAGAATGGGACAATATAATGACAATAATCAGATTGAAAAATATTTCATTTGTGCCGATTGGAGAAAGGGAATAAGAAACAAGTCGATTGTTGAGATAAAAGCATTTGGAATTGAAACACCTAAGAAGGGTGAACCTTATCTGATGTATTTTAAGGAATATAAACCTGATGAACTGTATTATGCAATTCCAAGTTGGTTTAGTGGGGCAAACTGGATACTTGCAGACATTGCGTTGAGCAAATATTATTTGAATTATATCAAGAACAATTTCAGTGCGAACCTTTCAATCAATTACCCGACAGAACCGACAGAAGAAAAGAAAGAAGAACTGTATGAGGCATTGCAAGCATCATTCGGTGGTGAAAGCAATGCTGGAAACATATTATTGTTATTCGGTGAGAATGGTGTTGCACCGACAATTCAGAACATAGAGAGTGTTGATGCAGACCTCTATAACAGCGTTACAGACGTTGTGTTGAAGTATATTGTTGCAGCCAATAGATTAACCTCACCCATACTTGCAGGACTTGCTACAAGCGCAGGATTCAGTTCCAAATCAGATGAGATTATTGCAGCCTACACGCAATATAAGCTGACAGTAATTGATGAGGACAGAAACTTTATAATGGATAAAATAAACTTCTTGCTTCAATTGAATGGTTATCCCAGAGTGTTGGAGATAAAGGACTATGACATAAGAAAGGAATTCGAAGGTCAAACCGCTTCCAATGACGCTGTTGAGGCAGAGGTAACTGATACAGATAATAATGAATTAAAAGATGCCGACAATGCCGAGAAATAAGAAACTGACTGAAACACACTTAATAAGTGAAGAGTTGCTTAAATTATATAGCAACATATCACGCAATGTAGGGGTTGACAAGTTATTGCCTTATGTGGCATTGTCCGAGCCTTTCTATATTATTCCTATTCTGGGCCAACCACTAACTGACGAATTGAAGGAACAAATAAGCACTGGTAATATAACAGAAGAAAACAAAGGTCTTATCATTCAGATTGCACCATCATTGAGCCTTTGGACTGATTACCTCGCAATTCGTTCATTGAGCTATTCAATCACCCAGAAAGGCATTGTAAAGGAACACAGTGAGAACAGCGAGGCACTGAACGAGAAAGAGGTTGCAGAGTACAAATTGGATATTAAAGAAAAAGCTGAAATGGCAACAGACTTGCTTATCCAATACCTTTGCAGATGCAGGGAAACTTACCCATTGTGGCGACCAGAACAGGAATGTCTTTGTGACAAATATGAACCAAAAGAGGGAACGAATGAAACACCTTTCAAACCTCTTATGTATTTCCCTAAAAAAGGAAGTCTTAACAAGTGCAAGAACAAATGTTAAATGAAAAATCCCCATTCACAATCAAGTGTTTGGGGATTAAAAATTAGATATTTAACAATAACAATATAAAAAGTTTAGTAATAAAAACAATCAGCAATGGTTTGTTTATTGAATTTATCACTGAACTCAATGTCAATGTAAGGAGTTCCATCCTCATCCAAATCATAAATCTCATCCTTTACTTTTCTTTCAACTTCGCTCTTGATAATCCCAAACAAGAAATCCTGCATTTTCTTCAATTCCTCACTGTTAATTTTACAATTCTTCATAATCTTATTATTTTATTAAGTTAAACACTTGTTTTCTCAATCGCACTGCAAAGATAATACAAAAAAGAACCTTTCTCCAAATATTAAATCATAATAATTGTTAAATATTTGGAGAAAGATTTGGAAATATCAGATAATTTTTTATACTGGACAATTTTAACATTTCAAATGTTTCATAACTGATTAAAACATAGAATGTTATGCCTTGTTTTCCATCCTGCCGATTTGGTCAGTCAGCAGATTGAGAGCATTCACCATTTTTTCGATATTGACAGTATCTCCATTCTCATCTGTGTTTGAACCATTGCCATACATCATAATTAATAAGGTATCTGATACCTTATCCCATAACTTCAAATTAAACCATATAAGCAACGCAAACACAACGAATGGGATAACATACCACAATGAACTGAATAATGCAGCCAGTGCGCTTATAATGGCTAATAAGAGCAATGCAGTTGAAGATAGCACATAATATTGCATCATATACCATTCTGTCTTTCTCTTGCTTGTGGTGTTGGTTGGAATGAGATTAACCAACTTGTCAGATAATTTGTCTAATAGTTTCATATTTTTTCCAATAATAATACATTATTTGTATATAAAGATATAAAAAGAAACCTTTATCAACTTCTTCATAGGCGTTATATTATTGATTTATTATTGCCACAAATGATAAAGATAAATGTTAAAGCAGAATGTTATAAATTAACGAAAATATTTTGTTGTTAACATTAAAAGTGGTATATTTACAAAAATCAGAAGAAAAATTAAGAAAGTTTATCACTTTTGGAATTTCGATGATATTTATATATGAAAAGGGGAACGGGTTGCAAACCGTTGAACGATTGTTCTTTTGTGTGCTTTTTATTTCTTTCGTTCTTAATCCCCTTTTATTTTTAATAAATAAAAGATGCACAAGGGTTTAATAATAAAAGGCATAACATTATGAAGAATGAACTTAAACAAGACCTTAAAGGTCAGCATTTCAATTCAAGGTTACACAACAAAGCCACAAGGAAAGGAAGTGGCACAAATACGTTATCTCAAACAAACGGTAACAATCCAACAGCTTATTGATTATATTTCACAAGGTCATTGCATCACACATTGCTTTGAGGATTATGATGAGGAATTCGGACAATCAACCAAGAAGATTGAAAATTTCCGTTATACCCAACTCATAGGCATTGATGTTGATGATTCAGATGTTGACCTTGATACATATATTTCCTCACTGATATATAAGCCCACAATAGCATATACCACCTTCTCACACAATATAAAGGGAAACAGATACAGACTCCTTTATATCTTCAATGAAAAGATTAAGGGTGCTGAATTGTATTGCAATGTATATAAATGGTTGACTCAAGACCTCAACCTGAAAGACAACTGTATGCAGTCTTGCGCACAACAGATGTATGGTACAACCCAAGATGCACAATGGTATATAACAGACACAACCTATGACATTCCTTCTGAATGTTTCCAATCAACAACTGAATGCAAAAGTATCATTTTCAAAAGTGTCAAATCCGAACAGAAAGTGTCAAAAACACAAAAGTGTCAAAAGTATCAAAAATGGCAATCCGAATATAATAATAGAGAAGAGGTACATTATATTGGAAATGCGCTTAATGAAGAAAATGACACTTTTAGTGATAATGCAGTAGTGAAGGCATTGTATTCAATGTCACCGCAAGATTTTATATTTTATTACCATAATACATTTGAATACTTCATATCCACACCTTTGCACTATGAAGATGGATATGCACTTATACCAGAAGATTATTATGAAATAAAACGCCCCTGGTACAAGGACAAGGTAGGTGACAAGACAATAACCGTTGTAAAGACAATAAGGGATGGTGAACAACGCAGAAAGAGATTGTGTAACACGGCAATCATATTGCGAGCAATCAAGCGTGACATATCATTTGAACATCTGTTGTATATCCTTGTATGTGAAAGACAATACTACTATGACAACCAAGACAAGGCATTGAGCAACAAAGAGCTTATAAACATTGCTAAATGGGCAATAGAACTTCCCAGTGAACAGATTAACCCCAAAAAGGTAAAACACCCCAAGTTCAAGGTTGATAAGTCATACTGGGCTGAAAAAGGCATTACAGCAAGACAGGCAGCAAACATTGTAAGAGGTATTATAAAAGAACAGGAAATAGGTAGTGTATATGACTTCAACCTTACAGACAAAGAAAATCTTGCAATGATGAAGGAATATGGTATCAAAGTATCACAACGCTCACTTACCAACTTTAAACGCAAATACAAAATCAACTACCCAAAAAGTGTCAAAAGTAGCAATCCGAATATAATAGAGAGAAGAGATACATTATATTGGAATTGCCAACTTGTAGAAGAAAATGACACTTTTATTTCAGAAGAACATAAAAATAAAAAACATAATAAAGCAAGAAAGATGAAACAAGACATTATTAAACAATATTACAATTCTCAATTAACTGATAAAGAGAATATTGAACTATTAAAGGAACAAGGAATTAATATTTCATTAAGTACAATCAAGCGTTGGAGAGAAAAGAATGGATATATCAAATATCCAAAATCAAGTATTCAAAATCAAAGTGTCATTTCTGACCAAAGTATCAAAATCAAAGTGCAAAAGCAAAGTGAAAAAATAGAAAATGACACTTTTGGCCATTTGGAAAAATTGGAGGAAAATATAGACTTGAATAAGATACCATCATCAATCACTGATGAGAAAACATTGCAACTGTATGCAAACGCTTATCTGACAGAAATGTCTACTGCAAAGGCTTGGCCTGCATATACACGCAACAGGGACAAATATAATAAGGTAATGAAGAATGCAAGCAGTTCAATCAATTCAGACGTGATAGACAACATAAGAGGAAAGTACAATACAATTGAAACTGACAGGATAGAATGGATTGGAATTCACGTTGCTTCCATATTGCCTTATGATTCTGCCTATGATGAACTGTACAAACAAGGGTATCTGCCAAAGAATTCAAATATGTATTGGCAACAATACTTCAAGAAGAATAATGCAGTCTGTGAGGCTGTATGAGCTTCTATAAACCATTATCTCACAAGACCTGAATAACTTTATAATAAAGGAAAAATAATCGCTTAAAACAAAGAAAAAACAATGTCAGTGGTAACTTCAACAAGACCTGCAAGATGTGAGGATTGCATCTATTGTGTATCATCCATATACTATGGAAAGAAAGGGAACGGAAAAGGTGTAACAAGGTATGAATGTATGCTTAATGCACCAGATACCAAACCAATAAGAAAAAAGGACAAGGTATGTGACAATTGGGAAATAAAATGATACAATTCATTCCATTTTCCGAATTTGGAAGATATTTATAATTAAAATAATAAAGGACAAACAGATAACAAACCAAATGGAAAAATTGAAAGAAAGAAACACATTCAAGTACAACGGCAATTACTGCCACGTTGACTTAATCGAATATGACACACACAATGACGTGAATTATGCAATTGAATTCCACAGAAGCCAAACGGATATAGATAAGGAATACAACAGGACAATCATATATACCGAATATGCTGATGCAGCAAACCAATATGAGGAATTGGTATATAGGATTGCACAAACCCTATGGATGCTGGGAATACATTATGATTCAGAAGGACAAAGATATAGATAATAACAAAGCATATAATATAAGAAAATGAAAAGAAACAAATATTCAACAGTATATTCAGCAAATGAAATGCCTTGCGACATAATCAACATATATGACCTGACAGCCAAATACAAGAATAATACCAAGTCGCCAAACTATATGACACATAACAAATACCCAGAGGCAAACATAACAAATGATGGTTACAGATTTGATAACGACAAATATTATCTCATTTTAACATCTGACGGATTGTTCAACGTGAAGGACGGGTATATGCAAATGTTGAGAAGTTTTGAGATGGAGGTAGAAAAGCCGAAGATAAAAGAAATGAAAAGAAAATTCAACAAGAACATTGATTCCTTATTCGATTAAGGTTATCTTTATATATGTAATGTAAAAGTCATAGTTGTAAAAAAACAAGTACAGACAAAGCGTTGTCTTAATTAAATTAAATTTGTATATGTAATAGTTTAAGTTCAATTATTATTTGACCTCATCCGTCTGTGAAGATAGGTGAGGTTTTTATTTAACTTTTTTTCATTTTTCAAGTATGTTTATAGTGACTTTCCAGAATTGAATGATATTTATATATAAAAGAAAGTTAAATAATTACATAATAAAAAGCATAAGAAATGAATATTATTGAGAAAAAAGTTGGAATTGGAACAAACCAACCCCACAAAAATAACGCAGTAACAGTTGGGGTGAAAGATGGAACAGACAAATAATAATGAACAAACACAACAAACTATTACATTAGATGAAAAGATAAGGCAACGTGAACTGAAAGACTTCCAATTGTACAAGCAATTCATAAAGGAACATAAGAACGACAATACATTATACAGCATCTGGCAAACAGAACAATTGGAATATTATGACGTTAACCAAATCAAGACAAACAAGAAAGACGCAACAGCTATAACGGTGCAATACATTGAACTCAAATACAGAGATACAGTGGCAATTGATGATTATGATAATCTGCTGATTGATTCACATAAAATAAAATACCTGCAAGAAAAGGTGAATGATTCAAACGCCAAACAACCAATCAATCATTCAGCATACATTGTAGCCTTCTATCCGTTGTCAGACAAGATTGCAATATTCAATATTGACACAAATAAACAATATAATGTGGTGAACGTATGGGCAAACAAGAACACAACAATATCACGAGAAAACAAAATAAATAAGGAAATGTGCGAACTCCCAATCAATGAGGCATACATATATGATTTCAATTATAATGATAAGTCATATTTATTATCATAAGCAAAATAACTTAAATGAAATTAAGGGAAACAATAATAACAATAATCGCAACAATGATAATCACAGCCCTTGTAACTGTAATTATATCATCCAACCACTACAAGGGACAATTATCTGAACTAATCAATGCACCCACACAAATCGACACAATAATCATACACACGAAGAAAGACACAATATATCAGGTAAAATATGTCAAATCAGAATATAAATCAACAAATACTATAACCAGTACAATAGCAAACACGAGTGATTCAACACACCAGACAAATATATGCGCTGATACAATCATTTCACATAGCCATTACAATGACAGCATAATACTTAACGATACATTGTCATACAAGGCATATATAAGGAACAACAACCTTGATTCAATCAATATCAAACACAATTATCCAATTATGTACAAGAACCAGATAATATACCAAGATAGATACATACATTCCACAATCAACACACCAGACAAAAGGAAAACATTCTTTGACAATTTCAGTTATGGAATTCAATTGGGTGTGGGTTATGGAATGATAAACAAAAAGCCTGATATATATGTAGGCTTTGGTATAAGCTATAACTTCAGATAATAATGAATTAAATAAAAACTTGTAATTATGAATCACAAAACAATTGAGTTTACTTCAAAGATATTAACCAATTCAACAAACAAATCATATAATAAAAAACAAGCCACAAGAAAGAAATCCTGTGGCTTTTAATATTTAATCATATTGTTCAAATATCTTTTCCCTTTCGTCAATGATGTCATCAACACTTTGCAATGACTTGACATATCTATATATACCATTGACAGAACGTCCCATCATTGTAGCAAGATGAACAGGGTTGGCACTTGGATTGCTCATATAGATCGTTGCAAACGTATGACGCATTGAGTAGAAGGTAATGTTGGGTGATATGAGTTCCTTTCCGACCTCCTTGTTTATTTCAACGGCAAGTTGTTTAAGATTATCATTAACCAACCTTTCAGCAGTCTGCAAGGCATTAGCCCTTTTCTTCGGTGTATCATAGTTGTATTCGTGAAGATTGTTCTGGTAAATGGGAAACAAGTAACCATCCCTCAATTTAGCTGTCTGAATAAAGCAATCCAGCAATACCATTCCAATCATATCTTTCTTCAATACAACAGGAACTGGAACATTGGTCTTGTCACGCCTTACATTATGAATGACATAATATTCGGTGTCATTATGGGTTTCAGTTGTAACATCATCCACCTTTATATCAGCCAAATCACAGAACGCAAGACCTTGTAATCTATAACCAATCAGATATATTGCAATCGCAAATTCTCTGGTATATCTCAATTGCAATTTGCTGTAAGCCTCTGCCTTGTATGCCATTGATAAATCAAAAGGGTCAACAATGGTAAGCTGTGAGAACTTTGTTTCAATAGCAACTATTGCATCCCTGTTCAATGCTTTCTTTATTTCACTTGGTCTGTAATCTACATTATATTTCCATTTGCGGAAACAATATAAATCAGCGGAAACAAGGTTATGGGATATGGCATAGTTCCAAACAGAAGCAATCTTTGAACAAACCACATTGATTGTACCCTCTGCCTGTGTGGGTGTGGTAACATTCGATTTAAGCCACTTTGCAAGCCCTCTGGCGAACTTTTCATCAATCTCTGTCAGAATCATTGTCTTGGGATTCTTTCCGCTGTATTGGCTTATCTTATCCATCATCAGACGATAGTTCTTTATAGTGTTGGGCTGAAGATGTCTTTCCTCAATCAGACGCTGAACCAAATCATATAAGACAATTGAATTGCCGCATAAATCTTTCTTGATATGGAGAGAATCATCAAGGAGCATTGCGGCAGTATATTGCATACCTTTCAATTCATACTGATATTTTCTTTCAATAACCTTGTCCTTTGCCTCTTTGAGGATAAGATTCAATGCAGCAGCATTTGCATAAGATTTTTTGATTATCTCATTCTTCTTATCCCAATACTTGATAGGACAGGAAACATTCAGGTACTTTTCTTTCCTTCCGTTGAACTGTACCCTTAACACAATGGGGTAAGTGCCATCAGCCTTTGCCCTGCTGGTAATCTGTGCCAGTTTGATGATTGCTGTATCAGTTTTCATTAAATTTGAAATTTTGTAATTTAAGTGTGTGCAGAGCGAAAAACAGCGAAAAAACCTCATTTTGCACCCTTTTTCGCACACTTTTTGCAAAAATACAGCGAAAATAGAACACTCCACCAACTTTTGTGCTAAAGTTTCTAAATACTGGAAATCAATTATTTATGGAAGATATTTTTCAAAGTATTTGGTTTTGCATTCAAACCAGTTATGTAGCATATAAGTAATTGATTATTAATCAGTTATAAAAGTAATTATCTCAATTGCACATCTTACTGCATACTTTATATACTTTCAATATATAATGCACCTACACATATAAGAAATGCAGGTGCAAAGTTACTAAATTAAATCAAGAACTGTATGATTATTGCGTTTGATTTGTTTTGTCTTTCTCTGTTTTCTTCATATAATCGGTTATTTTTTCCTCGAAATTTCTCACCTCACTGCCATAATGTGATGATATACCAATCACAGCACCGCAATACAATAATGCCTGACCAAGTATCCACAACACTGAATCACTTATGATACCCATCGGGGGAACAATGAAACCTGCAATGGTTAATCCCCAACCCAGAACAAAGGCTGCAATACAAGTACCGTATGCAAGTTTTTCCTTCATTGTCATCTTGTCGAATTTATCTTTTATTTCATCTGACATTTTATCAATTAGTTAATATGTTTATTATAAAATAAAGAGCCTTATTTATCTTATTTTTCCAATCAATCAGATATTTATTATATAGAAAATAGAAGCAAAAAATGAGAGTAGAAATAATGATGAACAAGACTTGTCACTGTTGCAAGTCGTATGAAGAAAAAGTAAACAGGATGTTGCGTGATTACCCACAATTTGATTTCACGCTTATCACGCTGGACAAGGACAATTATGATGTAACTGACAAATATGGGGATAAATTCAAAGGATTGCCCTTTACAGGCTTCCTAACAGACGATGGACAGGTACTTGGGTATATAATGGGTGATTGTAAATATGAACTCATACAGGCTAAAATAAATGACTTGACTATTAAACCAAATGACAGACAACTTTGACTATGAACAACACGCAAGAGATTTTCTATCCTATGTGGAACAGAACACATTACAACTCAAAAAGAACTTAATGAAAAACATAACATATAATCCTGAATACTTTGATGATGTGTTTCACGATTCAATTATCAAGGTATATGATTATATAATGAATAAGAAAACTAAAATAAAGAGTTTTAAGGACTTCTTCTTTTTGGTAAGTAAGTTTGCCTACATTCAAGAAGATAATCGCCACAAAGCCAAATTAAGCCGCAATATAAGGGATTATTTCATCAATAATGATATTGAACAGGAAACAACGAACAAGGAAGCAAGGAAAGAAGCAATTGACACATTGTTCAAGTTCATTGCGGAACGTCTTGAACAGTTCTTTCCATCCAATGAGGTTGACATATATGTGGTGTACTATAAACTTAAATCAGGAAAGAACAGTGTATCATATAAGAAGATGGCTAACATAACAGGTAATGACGTGAAACATATAACACAAGTAATCAAGAGATTGAAGAAGTTTGTTGCAGAGGATGAAATTATAAATAATAAAAAGAAAGAACTGTTAGACTTATGAGCATAATGTTAATGTTAATCCCTAACCTTTGGGAATTCATATTCTTAATCATTTGGATGATTGTGTGTATTCCGTTGAAAGACTTTGTACAGTTGTTCTTCCTTAGATTGGAAGCATTTAATGTATTCCCCTTTGTATGCCCCAGTTGCACGATATTCTGGACTAACCTGATACCTAATATCATATTGGCATACATATTCAATCCAATGTTTGTGGTATGGGGATTGATTACAGCATTTATTGATTGGTATATAATAATATACACATACAAGCAATTTCATTGACAAATATCTTTATACATATAAAAACGAATTAAAAAAATGCTAATAAGAAACGGAAAACATAACATATCAGTTGCCACTGTGAACGGATATACAGTGGAAAAGGTAAAGAAAGCTATTGAGTTTGTGAAGAAGGCAAACAGAAGGACACCTGTAAATGAATATCTTCAAATGTACAATTATCTCAAAGATACCAATGAGGTTGTGAGAGGCTGCAACAGTTGCGCATATACCAAATATAAGTTGGCTGTTGAAAGATATGCAAAATATGGTTATCTTACCTTAGTCAATACTGGAACAGACCCATCATTGCTTGATGCAGACCTTGTGGAAACCAAAGAAACTGAACACATAGAGAATGAAAAGGAAAGAATTAACTTGGGTGAAAAGGCAAATGATGAAAAGGCTGTTGAGGAAGTGAAGAAAGAAGTAGAGGAAACAGTAACAAAGAAAACTTCAAGAAAGAAAACCAATAAGACAGTAGAGGAAAAGAAAGATGATAAGGTTGAAGATAAATAATAAGGAATATGAATTGCCTACATCCTTTGACGATATAACGCTTGAAGATTATTGCAGGATATTCAGAAAGCTGACAGATACCGACAAGATAGAGGATGACAGGGAAAAATACATTGCCATAAAGAAGAACGAGGCAACGATTATTTCAAGACTGTTTAAAGAAAGGGATGATTTCTGTCTTGATATGCCGTTGCCATTGTTTGATAAATTATCAAAATTATGTAATTTTATTTATGGCATTGATAAATTTAAAAGAAAAAATGAAATAGTAATTGATGGAAAGAAATACAAGGTTGGTGAAGTGAACAAGTTCAGCACAAGGAAATGGATTGACATTGACATAACCACAAAGGACAGTGATGATGACTTGTATATCCAATTGCTTGCAATATTGTTGGATGAGGTACAGGAAGATGGCAAATTAAAGGTATATGATGGAAATTATCAGAAACTTATGCCGAAACTTTCCAAAATGAAATGCAGTGATGCCTTACCCATTGTTTACTATTTTTTTTGGAAAGGCGCAAGTTCGAGAAAAATTATGATGGCTTGTTCGGCAATGCAGGAAATAATGAACCGATTTGCGCCACATACAACAAATTCGTGAATGATTTCAATTGGCTGCACATTGTTTCAACCCTTGCAAACCACAGGTTTCTAGAAATGGATAAAGTGTTAGACCAACCGATTGAAGATGTGTTCACTTATATAAGTTACTTGCAGTCAAAGATTGTTGCTGAAAAGGCACAGGAGGAATTCCTTAGAAAAATAAATGACGCAAGGAACAAGAGAAGGAGATAATAATAATAATTTATTTAATCTCAATTGAAAATGATGAAACCAAAGGAAAAAAAAGCAAACCTGATACAATATATCAAAGACCTACTTCTTGCAGGTAATTTGAAATATGAGATAGTAAAGAAATTGCGCAAGGAGGGAATACCTGAAATGGGTGAGGAAATGAATGAATATCTCAAGAATATCAGTACCAACACATTGTCAAATTATATATGTGAGGCTTATGATGGCTGTCAGATTGAGAACGATGGCGAGGCACAAGCACAAAGGGAACTTATGTATGAGAGATTCTTGAATTTGTACAAGGAGGCAAGGGACAGGCACGACTTGACAAACGCAAGGCAGATACTTGATTCATTATCCAAATTGTTAGGATTGAACGAGGCTGACAAGATAAAGGTCGAGACAGAGAATATAACGGTTAAATTGGTTTAATTCATAATGGTTGACAGAGGACACCAAGAAATGAAAACCAGAAGAGGCAATTATTATCAAAGGAAAAAAAGATTGAAAAACAGCAATCAGAGGATAATAAATGTCGAATTCAAACCCAAGAAAGGTCAACAGAAAATAATTAATGCTTGTGTAACACACTGGAAAACAAAAAGTGTTATCATTAATATTTTCAGACAATATGGGAAGTCCTTTGTTATGCGTTATGTTGTACTTAAATACCTTTCAGAACAGAATGTAACGATAGGTTATCTTACACCGACAAACAGACTTGGAAAAGAGTTCTATCAGAAGATGTTGGAAATAATACCAGCCTTACTTATCAAGCAAAAGAACGGAACAGACTTACAGATAACCCTTGTGAACAATGCGAGAATACTTTTCTTTTCAATCGAAAGTATCAACACTGTCAGAGGTTTTACTTTAACATATCTGATATGGGATGAGGTAGCGCATAGCAGGGAATATCTTCCAGACGGGAGTCACGTTTATTACAATGTATTAGCACCTTTGCTGGACGCAAGAGGCAGGAAACTTATTCTTATCTCAACGCCAAACGGAGCGCAGGGTTTCTTTTATGAAAAATATCTTGAAGCAATCAAAGACCCTGAAAGGGTAGATATTGAATACATTGAAGTAAAATGCACAGACGATGAGACAAAGACACCTGAATGGATTGAGGAAAAGAAGAAATCAATGCCAGCATTGCAGTTCCAACAGGAATATATGTGTCAGTTCTTGGAAAACGGAGCATCTTATTTCACTTCTTATGTAAAGCATTTCACTGAAGGAATATACAATTGGGATTGCAAGTTATGGGTTGGTGTGGACTTTTCAAGTGTGGGTGATGATGAAACAATAATTACCTTTGAAAATGAATATGGTCAGGTATGGCAGGAAAAGATATTGGGAGAATTGGATGAGAAATATATGAAGATGGCTTCCATATTGAACAAACAAGTGCAGAATATCCAATACTGTTATTTTGAGAGCAATTCAATCGGTGAGCCTATGGCTAACAGTATCAAGAAACTTCTTGCGCCCAGCCTTGTAAGGAAGATTGATATGAAATACACTTCAAACAAGAGCAAGACAGAGTATATTGAACTTCTTGCTTATGACATTGAACAGGGTAATCTTCATTTTATGGGTAATGATGATGAACTTAAATCAGAGTTTTCAACATTCTCTTATTCTGTAAGCAAGACTGGCAAGATAACATTCGGTGCTTTGTATGGTTATCACGATGACAGGATAATATCACTTGCATTGGCAAACCTTTGCCGAAAGGAAAAAGGAAATACAAACAAGGAATATATCAAAATATTCAAAAGATAAATTATATATTTTAATGACTGTTTGCCTTACATTGCTTCTATTTTATTTCAAGGCACAGTTTTCAATGTGGTATCTTTTCTTATTGATACCACATATTTTTTGTGCCTTAATATAAAAAGTGTCATTTTAATTGGAAAGGTGCAATCCGAATATAATGTATATCTTCTTTTTATTATATTGGAACTGCACCTTTGTCACTTTGCTTTTGACACTTTTTCTTGTTTTATGTAAGGTTATTAGACAAAATCTTTATTCATATATATTGGAAATAGAAAAAATGATAAAGGATATTGTAGAATTATTTTATAACCTTTCAAAGGAGCATAAGTTGGTAAGGGGATTTGAATACAATTCAATTTCAAAAGGTCAGGGAACTGGTGATGAACTTCATCCGTTGGTGTTTCTTGAAACCCCAATCTATATTGGCAATGCTGATACTGTAAGTGGTTCAATTCCTGTTACAATCAACTTTGAGGTTCTTATAACCCCACAGATGTTGGAGAATTGGCACATACCACAACCCAGTACTGAAGCAGGTCAGAATATATGTCATTCGATTGCTTTAAATTTTGTCGCAAAGATAAGGGATATGTCATTGAATGATGATTATTCCTATGGTGTTACAAGTGTTGCGAGTTATTCATTTATGACATTGAAGGATTATTATGACAATGATTGTGATGGTGTAAGATGCACATTGGTACTGAATATGCGCAATGATATAAATTATTGTGATATGGATGAGCATTTTGACCCGAACAAGGAATTCGATATGGGCAAATTGTTGCCAGACATTGACACTGACAATGCAAGCGGTTGCGCTGATTTCTCTTACAAGTTGCCTGAAATAAAATTGTAATTTCATTGTTATGGATAACGGAAGAATAATGTTGAGAAACCTGAAAGAGGCATTGGAGAAGATGGCTTTTGATGTCAAGAGAACCCTTCAATACATTATGGAGATCAATGTGGGTATCAATGACAAGGTTGGAATAAACACATTGGTTGATTCAAACATATACAATGAATTGGAGGTATCAACGGATGATTGGGGAATGATAAGCCTTTATGTGAATTATTATATTGACTACATTGTATCAGGCAGACCCCCTGGAATATGGCCGCCAGTTGATAAGATAACCGCTTGGGCTGCAAGAAAGGGGTTGCCCACAGACAATGATACCATATACAGGATGTGCAATTCAATATGGAAATGGGGAATAAGTCCCAGAGATGTGATGACACCCACTTGGGATATGATTGACAAGGAGTTCTGGGACAAGGAATGGGCTGGTAATCTTTTCGACATTATGACAGAGGAATTGACGGATTTTTTCAATAATTAAAAAATTAAATTATATAATATAATCAGATGGCTTTAATAGAACCTAACAGAATAGTTGCATCATCTTTGGATAATTTCCTGATTGTTGCCAACAACCACTATATAAAAAGACCCTTTGTTGATTTCAAGTTCCATTCAAGCGGATTTGAAACAGACCTTGTGTTTTCTGACGCTGCTGATGCGGAGAATTATTCACTTACCATCAACGGCAAACCTGACAACCCTATCAGTTATCAGACGTTCAACACGAATGGAAGTGTGTACCAGTGTGTACTTAACTTCATTGAATGCCTTAAATTGAACAATATTGTTTATAATGTGTCCCTGATGAGTACGGACACTGTAAGGGCATATCTTGACACTTCGATAAATTATTCAATAACTTCATCAAACAGTGCAGTTACCATAATTGATGCATTTTCCACTTACAAGGTAGGAAGTTTCAATAAGATTGTGCTTAACCTTAGAACTGACATAGGGGAATTCAATTTGGAAAAGTATGTTGCCGATACACAGATACCTTTCAAGATAACTTCAATATTTGATAGCCTTAACATTTTTTCACCTTGTCAGGTGAATATGATGTGTTATTCAGTGTATGAGAACAATGTTGAACTGATAACATTGAACAACAGTCAGATAACGGTTATGCCAACGACACTTACCAAGTTTGAGGAAGTGAATTATGATGATTATTATATTGAACAGAGCATTTCAGAGGTGAAGAAGTTCCTCACTGACAGGAAAAACCCAAGTTATAACTATGGTGAGGTGTATGCAATAAGTGTCTTGACTGACTATCCAGTTGAATCAATTGATTTGGTTAAAAAATATTATACAAATAGCGGAATGTTCCTTACACAGGAGAAAGGCGAGCTTTACAAGGAAGCAAATGGAAGAAGAATTGACCTGTATGACAGATTTGATTTGGATAATGTGGAAAATACCTACAATCACCAAGTTGGATATGTGGAAATTGTTGCTGTAAATGCTTATGGAACTGAACTGACAGAGAGCTTGAGGTTTGATATTAATCCCAAATGTAATGACAATTATACAATATATTTCTTAAATAAAATTGGTGGTGTTGATTCCTATAATTTCACATCAACTTATTCAAAGGATATGAGTGTGAAGGACAACAATACCTATTACAGGAACAATTTAAGGAGTTGGGACAGGGAATATGTCATTGAGAATGTAAGGAAGAAACAGGTTGAGACAACTCATACATATACAACCTCACACATCAACAATGAGGAATGTGAATATTTGAACGAATTGCAGAGAAGCAAGTATTGTTATGTCATTAATGAGGAAACCTTTGTTAAATACATAATTATTGTTGACAAGTTTGATATTGAATACACGAGTGATGACAAACAAAACGAGCTTACAATTGAGTTCTATGTTTCAGATGAAAATAAGGATTATTAAAAATGAATTGGGAAAAAGATGAACATACAGTTATTCATAAATGACAACCTTGTGGACTTGAACCCTGACGAGGATTTCAAGCTGCAAAAGGAATTCCAAGACCCAGAGGAACTGATAACAAAGGAAATCACTTATTCCTATGATATTGATTTGCCCATTACTGATGTCAATTCAAGCATTTTCAATAATTCAAACAATATTGACGTTGCGAACAAATTCAATACAGTATATGATGCACAGCTTTATTGTAATGAGATATTGGTTATCAACGGAAAGTTTATTGTAAACGAGATTGACAATGAGAATTACAAAGGTAACTTGTATATTCCAGCGAAAATGGAATTGAGTGACATTCTTGGTGACAGGACATTGGCTGAAATAACCCCACATTATGTTTCAATCAACAACATTGATGACATTAACAGGATAAATGAAGGTGTGTTGGATGGAACTGGTGATAACCATATCTGTTTCCCTTATGTGTTGTACAATATGCCTTACAACGATTATGACAAGTTAGGCGGAACATTGATGACTGACGAAAAGTTTTATCAGTCATTGGATTGGGATAAATGTAATTTCGGTTTGGGTAATATATATCCTGCATATAATGTCCTTTCGCTTATAAAGGATTTGTTCAAAACAGAGGGTTATGAGATAGGTGGAAGTGTATTCACAAATTCAAAGTTCTTGAATTTATATCAGACATACAGTGAATCACCCGAAAAATACAATGAAACAAGACAAACACCTTATTATGTAAGTTTTAATTACAATTACAGGATAAGGAAAAGCAATAATACTTCAATCACAGCGACAACAGCGAATATATTTAATAATCTTACAGTAGGGTTCGATACATTGCTTTTGTCTGACAACACTTCATTGACCAACATAAAAAACGAATATAATATATTGATTGAGAATACAGCAAACAGTTATGCGTTGATTGTTCCCCAGAGTGGATGGTATCAGATAAATTGCAGAGGTTCAATATCATTATACAATGCCAATAACAAATATTGGAATCAGGATGGAAGAACAAGGGTTGCAGGTCAGCTTGGTGATGGTAATGTTTGTAATTTCAGTGCATCTTTTGCTGAATTGCAGATTGTGAAAGGTGCAAGTCCTGCTGACAACATACAGCCTTATTGTATCAACAACGGTATGCCTTGTATTCCATTGCAATATGATGAAGCTGAAACAAACGGAACTGTCATAAGTCACGGTAATAATGTGGGTATGAAGTCAAATTATAATCAGAATTGTCTTTTGTTCGGTCATAACAATGGAACAACATTGGTTAAGGATATGAGCGGATATAGCATTTCAGATTTTATTGTTGGTGCAAGATGGGGTGAACAGATAGCATCAAAGAACTGGGGAACTGGACGTGATGACCAATGTGCGCCTGAAAGACGTGATATGCAAGCGGCAACACTTGCATTGCCGAAAGTCGGCAGTGGTATTGTAAGGAGTGTGAATGACGTTGATTATTGGGAACTATATCAATGTTCTGGCAGACAGAATTATAATTCAACACACACATACGGGCGTTCAACAGCACAGGTAATGGTAAGAGAGGACAGTTATTCAAACTTTGAAGGATATAACAAGGGTGTATTGACCGATGTAACTGAAGATTCAACGACTTATGAGGTTGTTTCAGACACTGTAAGAAACAGAAGTTATATAGGACAGCAGAATTCAACAGCTTATACATATACCAATACAGGTGGAAGTTGCGACATACATACTTGCGTATGGCTTGAAGAAGGCGATTATGTGAACATTTGTCTTATGATGCCATACAATAGTAACAAGTGGAGAAAACACCCTACAATGTTCAGACATACAAGTTGGCACGATAAAGGATGGGGTGGTGTTGTAGATACTGGAATAACAGGTTTCTTTGAAATGGGTTTAATCAATACCAATGAGGATTGGAGACCAACTAATGCAAAACCTATTATTACAAACAGTACAGAGTTGCAGGCCGACAGAATAACAAACATAAATGAATGTTTGCCTAACACGAAGTGCAATGATTATCTCAATTCATTCTTGCAGACTTTCAATTTAAGATTGACACAGACAACCACAAGCAAGTTTTCAATTGATTTGAATAATCAGAATGAAACTATTGGTGAAATTATTCCAATTGATGATTATGCAAATATGTATGACCTTACATATACCCGTCTGACACTTCCATCAACAATAACTTTGAAATTTAAAATTGACCAAGCGGAAGAAGGATATACAAACGGCAATACTTCACCTTATGCAGAAGATGTTGACAAGGCTTATAATATGCCTTTGCATAGTGGTGAAAAAACTTTTGAAAATCCTTTGAACACATCTGGTACAATTACCAAGAAAGAAAGTCTTTGGAGTTATAATTGGTATAAGACGATTTTCTTTGATGATTCACTCAATAACAGGCAATATTATATTGACATTCCTGTAATTGCAGAAACAGATATATGGTCAAATGATTATGATGCAGCATCAGCGCAATTGGAAAGTTGGCAGACAAACAAGACAATGCGTTTCTTCTATATCAATACCAAGAAGATAAAGGAATTGGTAAGTGAGAGTGAGGACGCAATGAAACTTATCAATGTTTATGTACAGACGCAAGGAAATGCAACAGTACAGTCAAGCATTGAACCCAAACTTAAATTAATTATTCCAAGCAATTTCATCTGTATTTACAGAATGATTGCAGGTGAGAAAGTTGAGGAAAGGTTTATGTTGGATTATGACAATTCAATCAGCAACATCAAAGAGAATGACACAACAATGACTGACAAGTTATTCAATATTAATGTAAAAAACTCTTATCAGATTGATGTCAATTGTGCATTGCCTAACAACATATATGCGAAGATTAAGGCAAACAGCATTATTTCATTGAATGGTGGTTTGTACAATATCAAGGAAATCAGCAAACACAGCATTATGGGCAATAGTGACAGCACTGTTTCATTGCTTTCCTTATAAATCTTTATTTCATATAAAGTTTTATAGAAATATCAAAAGAAATAATGGCTGATGGAAAGAAAATATATCAGATAGAAATACAAGGTATCAAGGAGAGTTATGATAATATCAAGACACTTCTTGATACTCTTGACAAATTGGGTGATACAACAGTCAAGGTAAATGCACAGGAAAAGAATGCTGCAAATACAAGGAATTCAACCAAGAAAGCAACTGATGAACTGACAAAGGCGCAAGAAAAACTTAACAACTTTGACAAGGAATATCAGACAGAAGTTGCAAGGACAAAGAACGAATTATCTTCAAAAAACAAGGAGATAAAGGATTCCATAAAGTATGAGCAAGCATTACAAACCATTGAAGAAGGTGTAACCGAAAGTTATAGAGATAAACAACAGATGTTATCCGCAATCGGTTATGTGATGAAAAATATGGTTGTGAGCAATGAGGAAGAAGCGCAGAGCCTTGAAAACCTCAAACAGAGATATACTGAATTGAATAATGAATTAAAAGAATTTGATTATTCAATAGGTAATTACCAAAGGAATGTGGGTAATTACAAGTCCGCATTGGATGGTAGTTACATTGATACACAACAGTTTGAGGAAGCGGCACAAGGTTTCAAGATACTTGACGATGGCACAAAGGAATATATGAATTCAATGGCTGGTTTGCGTGCCAAAATAAGCGACTTGCAATCAGAACTTGACACATTAGACCCTAATTCTGAAAGATGGAATGAGGTGAACAAGGCATTACAGCAGACTGGTGTGCAATTGGCAGAATTGGAATCCAAAGCAGAGATTGCAGGTAACGCAATGGAAGCTAAACTTGGTGTTAAATTCACTACAACAATCAATGGTGTACAATATGCCTTTGACGATGTGAATCAAGGTATAGGGTTATTGGAAGATAAACTTTATTCATTGGCAGCGTCTGGCGAAAGAAACACAGAGGAATTCAATGCCATTGCTGAAGCTATCAAGGAAATGAAACGTCAAGTTCAAGAAACTGATGAGGAAATTGACAAGATGGTTTCAGGTGCTGCTGGTATCCAGAACATTGTAAATATTGCTACCACTGCAACAAGTGTTATGGGATTATATCAAGGTGCTGTTGCGCTTGCAGGTGTTGAAAACGAACAGTTGGCAGAAACAATAAGCAAACTGGGTGGTGTGATGACTGTTTTAAATTCATTACAGGAATTGAATGAACAGATTACAAACAGAAGCACAGCGACAAGCAAACTGTATCATAAAGCACTTCAATTGATTGGTGTTGAAACAAAAAATAATACCAAAGCCACACAAGCATCAACGGCAGCAACACAAGGTCTTACTACAGCACAGACAGCAGCATCAGCGGCAAGCAAGGTATTGAAAGTTGCATTGGCTTCAATTGGAATAGGTCTTATTGTGGCTGCTGTTTCTTATCTTATCACCAATTGGAAAGAACTTGTTACTTGGTTCACTGACACACTTGGAATAACTGATGACCTTAAAGGAAGTTTTGAAGGATTGTCTGGAACAATCGACAAGATTAAGGAAGTCATTTCAGGTGTCGGAAGCGCAGTTGTTAATTTTCTTTTAGCACCTCTTAAAAGTGCGGCAGCGTTGATTAAGAGCCTTATTGATGGTGACTTGAAAAATGCCTTATCCAATGCGACAAAGGCTTACAGGGAAAGTATTGACGTTGTTTCCAATTACCAGAAAGGTGCTGAACAACAAAGGACAAAGAATGTGGAAAATGCTGCAAAGAAAAGGGCTGCTGCTGCTGCAACAGAGGCAAACCAAACAATTGCATACAATGAAGCAAAATATGGTTCAGATTGGAAATATACACAGAATGGTCAGAAGCTGTATATGAATATGTTCAACAACCGTCTGAAACAATACAAGAAAGATTCAGATGAATACAGACAGGCACAGCTTGATAAGATGTCCTATGAGCGTGAGGTTACAGAACATAACAAGGCTGAACAGGAAAGGAGAAACCAAGCGGCAGAGCAAGCAAGGCAGAGAGCGGCAGAACTTGCAAAGCAACGTCGGGAAGAATTAAAGAAGGAAGCAGAGGAAAGGAAACAGCAACTTGATGAATTGAAAGCGAATACACAGAAGTATTTGGAAGAAACACAAAAGTTGTATGCAGATAACCAAAGCGAGAGGTTGAAGAATGAGGAAAAACACCTCACGGCAATCAAGGCACTCAACCAAGAGGAATTGGATTTCAAGATTCAGAAGTTGAGGGAAAACAACAAACAGCAACAGCAACTCATTGAACAGGAATTCCAAAAACAGTTGCAAACCACAAGGGATGAATATGACAAGCTGATTGAGGAAGCCACAAAACTATACAAAAAACTTAATGATGAAGCGAAGAAAAATCCTTCAAATGAAACATTAAAGATACAGGCAGAAGAAGCTGGAAATGCCCTTGTTCAATTGCAGACAGACAGGAATGACAGGTTGCAGGCAATGCAGCAAGCCCACAACGATGAACTGTTGCAAAAGGAACAGGAATTCGAAGATAAAATTAAGCAGATGCAGACAGACCTATCCAAGTCAATGCTTGCTAATACAAAGAAGTCTTTGGATAGTGTTACAAAGTCAATGGATGACCAATTGAAGAATATGGGTGACGTTGATTTTGACAATGTGATGACTGGTGGTGATTTGTTCAGTGTGATTGATGTTGATGCAACCAAAGAGAAATTTGAGGGAATCAAACAGGCATATCAGACCTTGCAAGCGCAATTTGATCCGAATGGGGATAATATGAAACATATATATGACAATTGGCAGAAATATCTTGAAGATACCAAGTCATTGTATGGTGAGGATTCAAACGAATACAAGAATGCCTTGAACGAAAAGGATAATGCTTACAAGGCTTATGCGCAGAATTATGAAATGGTATGTGACCAAATCATAAATGCTGATACTGAATTGTCTGAAATTGACAAGGAATTCTGGAATGATTTATCTGGGAAAATCACAGACATTTACAACCAATTGCAAGAGATGGTGATTAACCCAATTGCGGAGGCTTTCAATACCATATTGGGCGACCAATTGGAAGAGGCACAAGACAAGTTGGATGAGGTTACAGAACTTCACGATGAAGCGGTTGAACAGGTTGAAGATTCCAATCAAAAAATAAATGATTTGCAATCTCAAATGTCAAGTGCATCTGATGCACAGAAAGAAAAGTTAAGACAACAGTTGGCAGACGAACAGGTGCTGTTAGTACAAAGACAACAGAAAGAAAAACAGTTGAACGATGAAAAGGTAAAAGCTGAACAGGAAGTTCAAAAGAAAGAAAAACAAATGAAAAAAGTTGAACTTACTCAACAATTGATTACCGCAACTGTGAATGTCGCAACAGGTATTACCAACGCATTGTCATACGGCCCAATTCTAGGTCCAATATTGGCTGCTGTTGTGGCTGCTGCTGGTGCTATTCAGATTGCTTCAATTACCAAACAGATTTCCAAGTTAAGAAAAGGTGGAAAGGTAAAGAATTCTGGTATTGTTGGTGAAGATGGTGTATCACGTTCACACGAACAGGGAGGACACAGAATTGAAGATACCAACATTGAAGTGGAAGGTGGAGAATGGGTTGTGAACAGAAAATCATCTGAAAAATATGATAATATTATTGAAGCAATCAATGATGATGATTCCAATGCGTTGTACAGGGAAGTGACTGGTAAATTCAATAATGATTATGAAACCATTGATAATGTAACCAATGAAATAATAAACAGAATTATCAATAACACAAATAACACAGAGTCTGTAAATAGCAGAAATAATTCAGAAACTGTAAATAATCCTTATAGTTCAATTGTGACAAATATCGGTGGTGAACATAATGAGATAACAAACAATTCAGAATCCTTGTTCACTCCAAGTGGTTTGGGAATAACGAACATTGACAACAGAAGTAGTGTCACGAACAATTATTTCTACAATACCAATACCACAAACAACTACAACACCAAGAAACTTGTATCAAGCACAATAAGGAAGTATGCGTCTGGTGGTAGCTTGAATATGGTGGAAGCAAGCAGGGCGATTGAGGATAACAGTGATATTAAGCAAATCCAAAACACAATGGCTGAAATTGATTTCCAACCTGTTGTGCAAGTGACTGACATTATCAAAAAACAAAATAATCTTGCAAAAGTTGTGGATTTGGCAGGTGGAAATTTAAAGAAATAATTTAGAAAGGAGGTTATTAATTAGCCTCCTTTATTTCTTTAAAACTGAATATATAATTCTTATATATATTTTTATTTTTACAATATTTGTTGTTACAGCATTGACTTATTGTTACCCTATCTATACCTGTTTGTCTTACAGTTTCTCTTATACTTGAATAAGTATTCAATAAATTAAAATTTAAATCATATTGATAAACAGCTTTTGAAGAATCTGTTCTATTCAAGTATATCCCTTTTATTTTATTACCAATTGAAATATAATCAGTTGTTTTTAATCTTCTTTTAATACCACTACCATAATTGGTATTGTATTTTGCAGTACACCATTCAAGATTCCATACACTGTTATCTGTTTTTACTTCATTGATATGATTAACCTGTGGGAGGTTATCAGGATTTGGAATAAATGTTATTGCAACCAAACGATGAATACTTATATAAGTTTTCTGACAATTTTTTCTTAATTCTATTCTTTTATAACCATTTGGCTGTTTGCAAAACTTTAATAATTTAGGTTGCTTTCTCTCCATTCTCTTATTATTCATATAAGACATAATTCTTCCAAATGTGCTAATCTTGTAGTACCCTTCAAAATATGGAATCCATTTCCATTCTTCCTTAATTAAAACACTTTCCATAATCTTTTTTATGCAAATATACAATTTATTAAGTTAATTAGCAACATTTTTAAGTTAAATAATCTTTATAATAAAAACTGAAATATGCTTGAAATACCAATATATGACGTTGTATTTGACGATAATGAATGTGATGGGATGACTGCTGTTTCATTTGTTGATGATCCAGCAATTGAGCAGAACTTTGTCTATTACAGGAAACAAGGTGACGGTAAGGAAATTCCAGTTGCAGTATTTCAAATCAACAAGGAAAAGCACGAGGTTGTTTCACCCATTCTTATTCCAAATCAGCTTATCAAGCGTTATGACGATTTCGGCAAGGTCTATTATATGCGTTGGTCAAAGGATGTCATACAGAAAGTAATGTATAATTACCTTTTCAACAAGCGCAACAACAATGTTACCATTATGCACCCTTTGATGTATGACGATACATTGTCTTATCAGGATTGTATGGAAAAAGACGTTTATATGCTTGATATGTGGATTGTACAGGATGAACAGAAAGACATTATCAATTCCAAATATGGTTTTCACGTGCCACAAGGTACATTATGTGTGAGATATAAGATACATAATAGAAAGTTGTGGCAGAGAATCAAATCAGGTGAATTGAAAGGATTGAGTATAGAGGCTTATTGTGGCTTAACAAGGTCAGCAAGTCTGACACTTCAAAATAAACAGAATAAAACTAAAGAAAATAATTCCAAAATGACAAAGAAAATTTCATTTGTTGAAAAACTCATTGCCTTTGCGAATGACGTTAAATCTGCTGCTGATGAATTGGCAACCATTGCAACGGCTGATGAAACTGGCAGTGGTGAGCCTGAATTAAAATATGAAACCGCTGATAATGACACTATCATTGTCAAGTCTGACGGTATGGCTTATGCTGGTGACGGTTCTGCAATGCAAGCAGGTGAATATGCGCTTGTGGACGGTTCTGTACTTGTAGTTGACGAGAATGGAAAATTCGCAGGTACAAAGACCGTTGATGAAACGACTGAAACACCGCAGGAAGCACCCATTGCAGAAGCAGAGGATGACAAGAAAAAGAAAACTTGCAACGCAGAGGAAGATAAGGAAAAACAGGCTGATGGTGAAACAGCACCTGAAACCTCTTATGACGAAAAGAAAAAGGAAGAGGTAAGTCAGGAAGATGTACCTCCCACTCTTGTACCTATTATGGTTGGTGATATGGAATATCTTGTTCCACAGGAAGTGGCTGATTATATCAAGGAACTTGAAGGAAAATACACTGATTCCACTGCAACCGCTGAAACTTTCAGAAAGGAACTTGCGCAGATAAAAGCAAAGACACCTTCGGCAAAACCTGCACAAAGTCAGATTAACCAATCGAATTCTGACAAAAATTCGGTGGATTATAACGCTTTTGTTGAAAAATTAAACAGATACAGAAAATAATCCATTCAAAGTTATCTTTATTAATAAATTAAAAAACTTATAAGTAGAAATGGCAAATTTAATTGATAATAGTAAAATTGAATACACAGTAAAACACGAAGCTGGTTGGTTTATTCAATCAATGAAGAAGGCAAAGACTCTTGAAAAGGATTATTTGAGAGTTATCCCCAATGTGACCAAAGAAGTGTTGCTGAAAAAGGCTGTTATTGCCAACAACACCATTTCACAGGTTGATAACCGTGATTGTGAATGGACTCCCAGTCAAAGAATTAATCTTGATTCCAAGACTTTCAGCGTTCAGAACTTCAAAATCAATGAGGAACAATGTATGAACGAGTTGGATAACATTTATTCAGAAAATGTATTCAACGGTATGGGTGGTGAAGCAGGTGCAAACAAGACTGCAATGCCCAATGCTGACGGATTGGAAGATACTTTAATGCTTATGATTCAGAATGCCCTTGCTGGTGATATTGACAGAATAATTTGGGGTGGTGAAGGAAATGAAGTTGATGGTATTCAGAACGGTCTTGTAGATAAGGCTCTTGCTTCTGGTGAAACTATCAAAGTTGCCAACGCAATTACAATTGATACTTCCAATGTATTGACTGAAATTCAGAGAGTTTATGAATCAATTCCTGATGCAGTTATCAATGAAGGCGAATTTGACCCTGAAAAAGCACCTGTAAGAATTTTCGTTGACCTCAAGACTTACAGATATGCAAAACAAGCCCTTTCAAATGTTCCTACTGAATATCAGGTTGTATTACCTGCTTGGACTTTTGACAATGGTGTAATCCGTTATATGGGCGTTGAGATTGCTTTGGTATCTTACTTGCCCAGCAATACAATGATTGCAGCTTCAAGAGATAACTTGTTCTTCGCAACTGACTTGTTAGCTGATACCCAATCAATCAAGGCAGAAAGAGGTAACTCTTTGAAAGATGAAAATATGTGGTATGTTAAAGGACAATACCGTGCAGAATCGTTCTTCTTGTTCGATGATGAGGTTGTTGTTTATTCCAAATAATAATTAAGAAAATTAAGTGTATAGATAATGTTAAATTGTAAAATATCCAAACCGATTAATCCCATTTGTGAAACATCTGTAAGTGGTGTTTTGAAGATTTGGGCTGCAAACTGGAATGAAGCACATACTTTCACTGCATCTGGTGATGATTGTCTAATTGATACCATTGAACTTGCAGACGGTCAAAAGTTCATTCCTATTGACTTCCAAGACAATTCAGGTTATGCAAACGCAAACTTGGCTGCTGGTGGTTCTACTGACAGCAAGGCAATTGCACACCAAGTTGGATTTGTCATCAACAGAATCAACTGTGATTTGCTTGGTGATTGGAAAAACTGGTTGCTTGGCAGACTGATTTTCGCTGTAATGACCAAGAACAAACAAATCATCATCTTTGGTGTTGATAACGGTATGCAATCTACCAACTTTGACTTTGCGACAGGTACGGCAGAAGCAGACTTGCAAGGTGTTACAGTATTGTTTGAAGGTAATCAGCACGATGCACCTCTGTTGGTTAAAGACCAAGAAGTTATCAGAGCATTGGTTGCAGAACCTTAATTTCAATTTTTTCCATAATAAACAAAATAAAGTGTGGATTGGTATCTTTGGGTATCAATCCATTTTTTTTTTTATTTTCTTTTGAAATCAAGTGGTCATTTTCTTTACTAAGTAGCAATCCGAATATAATATAAAAAAAGAATACATTATATTGGAAATGCTACTTTTTGAATTTTGGCACTTTTTGGCACAACGAATAAATAAATCTTTATTAGTATAACAGAAAAATAGAAATGGCGTTTAATTGCAGACTAAATAAGAACATAACATTGAACAATACCACAGAGGAAGGACTTACTACTGGATGTGGTTCAAGTGCTGTTGCAACAGGCGGTATCAGGGAAAGAATATATGTGTACAATATTGACGATATTCAAAACCTTATGTTCGAGAATGATATGAGATATGATAACAACCTTGTTGTGGAAACAATCATAACGCAAGGCAATTATTATTATATTGACTGTACATCAGTTGAATACAATGAGGCAAAGGATAATAAACTGTACACTCATACACTTACATTGACGCTTGCGAACATTACAACGGAATTCGAGGATATTCTTAATGACGCTTCAAACAACAGATACCTTGTGGCGTTCAGACCAAATGGTGAAGATAATTACAGAATATTCGGTTGGAAACACGGTGCAGACCTTACTTATGAATTAAACATAACAAGTGATGCAGGTGAATATTCAGTTACCTTTTCGGACGAAAGCGAATATCCTTTGATGGCAGCATACAGCGATAACTTCAAACTTGATACAAAAATATTCACACCAATATTCAGGCCGTTGTATGACATTGCATTTTGTGAAACAAATACTGACGGGACAAATACAGGATATGTGATTGCAAGTTATGTTGTCAAGACAAACAGCGCAGGATTGGCGATTGACAGTGATAATAAATTATGCAGCCTTTCAGGAAAGCCTCAAGACGCATACAGGTTTGAAAATGTAGGTGATGGTGGATATAATATTCTTGGAACATATACTGAAACAGCCTCATTTGACGGACAACCTGTCAAGATATTTGATGTGAATATATGTAAGCCAAATGCAAAAGGAACTATATCAATAAGTCCTACAAGTGTTGTATTTGATTCAACAACGACTGACAGCACATTGAATTTAACAACTGATAACAGTTGGAAAGCCATAAACATTCCAAACACTGTATATATCGGCAGTACAAGCGGAACTGGTAATGCAAGTATCTCAATGGTAAGTAATAATATGGGTGGTGATGGTGAACTTACTTTCAGGAATACCAAGACTTATGAGGAAGTGAATGTAAGTGTAAGCACCTATATTCTTTCAGTTGAAGAGGAACAGGTATATCCAGCAGGTACACAATATATAATGATTGTTCCAGATGTTCAGGGAGGTGACGGGACTTATGATTATAATGTAACGAGCGGAAGCCAATATATTACATCCATTACAAAGAATGATGAAGGAAATCTTGTTGTTGCATTGAATGTTCAGAAGAATGAAACGAGTGAAATAAATATTACCCTTTCACATCATTCATATCCGACCGAGAGCAAAAATGTACATATAATCATACAAGGTATCAATGACAAGCCGATTTGGTCATTGGTTAGTCGCTATTGCGAAACGGAATAAACTTAAAAAAATATTATTAAAAATGAGATATTGTAATTGTTTGGATAAGGATATAATTCAGGAATGTAAGACCGACTTGGGAGGCATTGATAAGATTTATTTAATCAATGCTGATGATTATATAAGGGCTGATGGTGAGAATATATACCTGAAAGAAGGGAAAATGGCTTACAGGATAGACCACGCAAACAATATGGCTAACCTTACACAGAATGCAGTAAACACTAATGACCAAACCTATATAAACAGTGTCCTTACATTCACATTAAGGTTTCATTCAGTCAATTTGGAAGATGAACTTATGTGTCTTACACTTGGTTATTTCAAGGCACTGGTTAAATACAAAAACGGATATTGGAGGTTTGTCGATGAGGAAAGCAGTGATTGGTCTTTCAAGCAGACAGCGGTTGTGAATGACAGCGGAACAACGGAAAATGATATGAATTGTGTACAGTTCACTTATGAATTGAATGGTCACAGTTATGGACTTCTATATGAGGAAATGCCAAACATTATCATAAGCCACGAAGCAGACCCACATTGGGAAGTGATTGATGTCAGATGTGAAACAGAGGAAATTGATAATAAACCTCATTGGGAAATAATTGATGAAAAATGTGAAAAAGCATAATGGCGAATACAGGATATTTAATATATGTTTATCAGGATATAAATCGGAACAGCCCGACATACGGTCAGACAAAGGAAGAGAAACAGTATGATACGGAATTCTGTGGTCTTGATACTCCCAATTGGGTTGAAACAGGCCGTTATTGTGAAATGGAAAGCGATGGTTTCCAAACTGGTTATATTATTATTGAATACACTGATGAAAACCCTGATTCAAGCACCTATGGTCAAACAAAAGAGGAAAGAAGTGTTGATAACGTGACTTGCCCCGTATCTTCAAGAGACCCTGAATGGATTGTAGATATAGACAGCCCTGCATATTGTGAAACAAAGACTTATGAGCCGTCTGGTGCAATTGGCAACAGTGGTATGCAAGTTGTAACTGTTGTTGATTCAAACCAATACAGTCCCACTTGTGGAACGACACAGCAACAGAAAGTTGAAAATTTGGTGGCTTGTCCTGTACCTGATACCAATCCTAATTGGGTTGAGGAAAGCAGAAGTTGCCATATCATAAAGGCTGGTAATGGAATTATGTTTGATGGTAGAATGGATGTAATACAGAGGGACAAGAATGAATACAGTTCAAGCTGGGATACCACAAGAACAATTCAAGAAAGTGATGCAGCAAATTGTCCACCGTCTGACACAAGTCCTGAATGGCAATATGATTCAAGTTATTGTGAAACAGATTCAGAAGGAAAGAATACAGGATATGCGGTTATTACTGAAAAGGATGTTAACCCATTGTCTGATACATTTGGAAGCACACAGACAAGCACACGATATGATACATCATTGTGTCCTTTGCCGCCTCCTGAACCAGAAGAACCAGAAGAGGGTGAAACAACATAATCTTTATTAATATAATTAAACAAGAAAATGGCAAACACAGGTTATATAATAAGAACATATAAGGACTTTAATCCTTACAGTCCTACATTTAACACAACAAAAACAGAGAGGATAATGGATTTATCCAAATGCCCAATGGAACAAGTGTATAATACTGAAATTGTATATGATATTGATGTCAGAACAAGTGGAGCAATGTCGTCTTATCAATATTACTTTGTTGCTGGTATGCTTAAAGATGAAGATTATGAGCCTGTTTTTCAAAATGTTTCAATTGATGTTGATTGGGGTGATGGAAATCAGGAAAATTTTGATATTCAAGTCAATTCTCCCAGTGTACCTAAAAACATAACACCAAGACATAGTTATGACAGAGAAAAATATGAATATACAGTAGGTATATATACAAATGATAGAATATATAATATATATCAAAATACTGATGATAAACGAATTGTAAAAATTAAGAGAATTATATCTGATACATTACAGGATATAAGCAATATGTCATTACATAGTGATGAAATATTCAAAGGATTTGATGAAACATTTGTTTTCAATTGTCCTAACATTGAAAGTATGAATGGCGCATTTAAGACGAACATAAGCAATTCTGAAAGTCAGTATGAACCTATTCCATTACCTTCATTTGATTTCAATACATTCAAGAATAATAATATAGACTTTTCTGAAATATTTGCCAATGAAATAAACGGTGGTGTTGTCTATACAGGAAATATTAATGAAATATTGGGCAACATTGATTTCAGTAAATTGGGAAATGTCAGCAGTATGTTTGCAAATCAACCAGGACTTACAGGAGAAGCGTTACCCATAATCGCACAATTATCACATTTGACAAGTGACAAATATGCTGATTGTTTCAAAGGCTGCACAGGTCTTTCAGATTATAGTCAAATACCTTCAGATTGGAAATAAAATAAATTGAAAATATCATTATAATAGAAATATGGCAACCACAGGTTATAAGATTATCACATATCAGGACACGAACATTTATTCACCCACTTATGGTGAAACAAAGCAAGAAAAGGTAAAGGACGATGAAATGTGTCCCAATAATGTTGCGACTTGGACTGAACAATCAAGAAGTTGCGAACAGATTGTTTATCAACCCTCTGGTGAAAAGGGAAATTCAGGATTTGCGATTGTTATTGAAAAAGATACCAATCCACAATCTTCAACATACGGTGAAACAAGGAAAACAAAGGTTGAGGATGCAGAAGGTTGTGCTAAACCAAACACAGAACCTCAATGGGAACAACAGTCAGAAAGCTGTGAAACAATTTAATAATGTTGAAATAAAAAAGAGAGGTGTTTGATTTTTCAGATGGTAGGGTATAAAAAATATCTCACCATTATCTTTATTAACATAATATTATAAAAATTATTCGAGAATAATATGAATAAAATAACTACTAACGGGAACAGTGTCACATTTGAACGTGAGGACGGTCATATTGATGTTGTTGAAAAAGGTCAATATTATATCCATATCAATAGTGACACAGTGAACTTCATTCTTATTCCAAGAACTGACAGGGGTGGGGTTGCGTTATTTTCCAGTACAATGTCAAACCTTACCGTTAATGGGAAAACCTATTCGGAGGATGAATGGAAAGACGGAACTGCAACAAGCGATTTGAGTACCAACGATGGATTAAGTTATAAGGTTGTTGATGAGCTTCCTGAAACTGGTGATAAAGGCGTTGTCTATCTGGTTAAGGCAGAGGAAGAGGAAGAAAACAACAAATACATTGAATACATTTATGTGGATGATGCCTATGAGGTACTTGGGTCATTCAACACTGATATTGATTTGACACAATTCTATACCAAAGAGGAAAGTGATGAGAAATATGCCACAAAGGATGATGTCAAGAATCTGAACATTGTTTCAACTGACGGAAGCATTGCAGTTACAAAGTCTGATGACGGAATTGATGTATCTACCAATTATGTTAAGGTCTTTGGTAACAATGAGGAAAATAACAACAATTTCTTAATTAAAACAACCGCAACAGAAACCGAGATACTTCCATTGTTTTATGATAATGGAGATGAATATCATACTTATATTTTTGGCAATTCAACAGTATATGAGTTTCAAGGTTATCAAGGTGAAAAGACTGGTACTGTTGTTTGGAATCAAAATGAAACTAATGAATGTTATTTCAAACAGGATATGTCATATAAAGCCAAAATAACATTTGATTTTGATAATGAAACCATTAAGTTTGAATCATTGTCAGGATATGTTTTTGGTATGATTTGCAGTGGAATGAGTCTTAAAACAAACGATGATACTGTTTATTTGGATTCAAAAACAGAATTCACTTTGCATAAGGGAGATGTCCTTACAATGGGTGGAATTGATTTCTTTATTAATGTTAATAATAATGTTAGTTTCACCAATGCAGATTTATTCAATTGGGTATATGAACAGACAACTACAACCATATATGACCTGCCTTATGCTGTAATTAATGGTCAAGAAAAACAACTTGCTTATCAAGATGGTGTAAATAATAAGGCAAATAAAAATGAAGCATTAACAGCCAATAGAAAACCAAGAAATGATGGTAATTATGATAGTATGTACAACTTAAATAATAGTGTATCATCCTATATGCGTTTAAGACATATCAATGGTGAAAGCATAATTGGAACAACAAATATGGAATTGGCTACACCTGAACAGCTTGATACCAAATTGAATGTTGCTGACACTCTTACAGAAGAAGAAATAAATGAAATAATGAAATAAAATATATTCAATATAATATGGCAAAATATTTAGACGAAACAGGACTTGGCATTGTATGGACTAAGGTCAAGGGTGAATTAGGAAAGAAACAAGATACTTTGGTATCTGGTACAAACATTAAGACAGTTAACGGTGCTTCCTTGCTTGGTGAGGGAAATATTGTGATTGAAACACCAGAAGGCGGTATCAGTGATGCACCACAGGACGGGAAAATGTATGGCAGAAAAGATGCTGCTTGGAGTGAGATTGTACTTCCTGACGTTTCTGATATGTTGACCAAGACAGAGGCAGTTGGCGCATATCAACCCAAAGGTGATTATGTAACCAATGATGCTTTGAATGGAAAAGGTTATCAGACAGCAAGTGATGTTGATGCGAAGATTGCAGCAGTTGTTGATTCAGCACCTGAAACGCTCGACACATTGAATGAATTGGCTGCTGCACTTGGTGATGACCCCAATTTTGCAACAACGATTTCCACGCAGATTGGGCAAAAGGTTGATACTGCAACATACACGGCAGATAAGGCTACATTCGCATTGAAAACAGAGATTCCCGACACTTCAACCCTTGCCACCAAGACAGAGTTGACCGAGGGATTGGCAGGAAAGGCAAATACAAGCGATTTGAGCAACTATCTCACCACAGCTAACGCACAGTCCACCTATGCAACTAAAAGCGAACTGGCAGGAAAACTGAATACAACTGATGTTGTCGCTCTTACAGAGGAAGAGATAAATGGAATTCTTGTATAATATACAATATTCAGTAAAAAGCAATTAAGGAGTATTATTGTGGCATATAATGCCCTTAATACTCTTTATTTATATAATAACGATATTATTTTAAATTTAATATAATGAAGATTTTAGATGAAACAGGTCTTTCAACCCTTTGGAACAAAATAAAAGAATATTTTGCCTCAAAGACAGATGTACAGGCAATTCAAACACAAATTGGTGACATATCAACGGCACTTGATACAATAAACGGAGAAACAATTTGATAGACGATGGCAAATACAATAGCAGATAAATTAACATATTTGAACGGCACAAAGGATGCCATTAAACAGGCGATTATTGGAAAGGGTGTTGATGTAACAGATACTGATACATTCCGTTCGTATGCTGATAAAATCAGTTCAATTCAAACTGGTGGGAGTATTGCAGGAATTCCATCTGGTATAAAGTTCGCTAATTCAACATTCACAACTGTTCCTGTAGAAATATTTCCATATCTTGAACAACAAACAGATTTAACTGGCATATTTGAAAGTTGCAAAAGTTTAACAACAGTATCTCAATTTGATACAAGCAATGTAACTGATATGAGTTCTATGTTTAATGGTTGTACATCATTACAAACAGTACC
>CALBKX010000010.1 GCA_937895935.1 uncultured Clostridia bacterium | reverse complement strand
AACTTGGGACTTTCAGGAGTTTTATCTAAATGTTTATTTTGAGCATTTTCTAATTCTGTTGCCCATCTTAGATTAGAAATATCATTATTTAATCTATCTCCATCAATATGGTCAACATAAGGTTTGTTTTCTGGATTAGGAATGAAAGCTTCGGCAACCAATCTATGAACCGCCTTGTTTCTATTCATTCCATCTTGTCTAAGATTGATATATCTATAAGAATGTAAAATTGAACCATTTAATGTCCTATTTGTTTTTAAATTTCTAATACGACCATGCGGATTTACCACATAAGAAGTTTCTTTCCCATCTAGAACAATTCGTTTTTCATCAGGTTCAATTTCCGTGATTTCTTGTCTTCCGACTATATTTTTAGAAATCTTTTTATTAAGTTTAATTCCATTGTTTGTTGTTTTGTTTTCTCTTCTTTTTCGCCAAGTATTATTACTATTTTCACTAGCACTAATCCATTTAATGTTATCAATTTTGTTGTTAGTTTTATCTCCATCTATATTAATAGTGTAAGGCAAATTTTCTGGATTAGGAATAAAAGCGGTTGCCACTAATCTTTTTACCGTAGTTGTTCTGTGTTTTCCGGCAATATTAAGGCTAACTGACCCATTACTACTAACTTTTAACTCATTATTAGTTTTGCTATTAATAACAATACCTTCATCTGTGATAATATAATCAGTTTCTACTCCATCAATAATAATTTTCTTTTCCATATTTTTTCTCCTTGTAAACTTAATAAAAATTAATTTCTACCTTCTCTTTCAAATGGTTTTTACCACTCTACTCTTCCGATAGTCTGTGAGCGTTCTTCTTTTAAGAAGCTCCGTTGCGGATTGTTCCTTTTTAATGATATTACTTTACCTTGGTCATTACCCTCGCCACATTGTCATTACTAACAATGTTTAGTTATTAAAAAGTTATTGAATATTCCCGACAATTAAGAAGGTTTTTAGTTATTCATATTATAAAGCCGTGAAAAGCAGTGGACAACGAGATTTATCGTCTACTACCCTAACTATAATTTTTATAGTTTAGACTATATCTTCACTTTCGTGCTTTTTACTTCGATTTTAAAAAATCTACTTCCATAAGGAATAGTCGTTGAACCGTTAGCTATAATATAGCTCAATTGGCTGCGGATTTTTTTAATATAATACGATATTACCATACCTTGGTCATTACCCTCGCCACAATATTATTACTAATATTGTTTGGTTGTATTACATAATAAAAGTTCCCGCAATTCAAAAAGTATTACGCAACCCGTATTGTCTTTCAAGCTGCAACAGTTGCAATATATCTTTGAGAGTTTCTTGATAATCCTTGCCAATTCTTAGAAATATCTAAAAATACATCATCAATATTTCTAAATTGTCCACTACTATCTTTTAATGAAACCCCAATAGATTTTAATGCTTTATCTACATCGTTGTAATTTAAATCGCTGAATTCTGATTCAGAAGTTCCAGCAACATTTTCTTTTAGCTCTGTAAATCTTGCAATGATTGATTTCATAGCTGTCAATTATCTTCTATAAGAAGCGTTAATTCTTACACGTTCTCTTATGAACTGCTTTATATTTCTATAAAGTTGAGACTATATCTTTATATCTAATTTTTTAAACCACTTGGTTTTATTTTTAATAGTCGTTGAACCTTTTTCAGTTAATCTGAAATTAGGCTGCGGATTACCCAATCTTTAACCTTTTTACTATACTAAGGTTATTAATCTTACCACTATGCTATCACTATCATAGTTTAGTAGCTAAAGCTCTAAGGGCTTTCCCGTCATTTTAAAAGATTTTTTATTGGCTAGCTTTTAACCAATATTCTCAGCAGATTCCTGAGTTGTTTCTACTGTTTGTGTTAAGAAAGCAGCAGTGGTTTCAAGAGCCATACCTGCTGATTCAGAAATAGTTTTTATATTAACTTTATATTACTATAAAGAATAGACTATATCTTACCTAAAAGGTTATTTCATTTCGCTTAATAAGCTACTCCCTTTTGAAAAGGGATAGTCGTTGAACGATTTTATTCGCTGCTGATTGTCCTATAAGGAGTTTCCAGCAATTAGAAATATTTCAGCACCTATTTCTTGATGCTGTTCTACTCATAGCATTAGCAATGTCGCTACATTATATTTCATTAAAATTCGATTCTATTTTAATGCTTAGAGCCTTATATTACTATAAGGTTTAGACTATATCTTTTTCAAAAAATTTTTCAAATATCTTTATTCTACTCTGTTTCCAGATAGTCGTTGAACTTTTTATTATAAAAAATAACACAGCTGCTGATTGTCCTATAAGGATTTCCCAGCAATTAATTTCTTTAGACGCTAACGATTGATTTAACGTCTGCCGCCGCCACAGCAGCTAATTCAGAATATACGTCTACTACTCTATCTGCATCTGACATTTCAAGTTTGAAACCTCTTAAAGCAGAAGTCAAATATTTAGTAGATTCTGTAAAACTTTCTTGTGCCAATGTTGCTAATCTTAAAGTAGATTCAGTTAATCCCATTGATTCTTCCAAACTTAGCGTTTCTTTCTATAAGAATCACTACTTTCCTATACTGTTTAAAAAAACAGCTCTATATTTCTATAGAGCCAAGATTATATCTTACCTAATAAGGTGATTCACTTCGCATTGTTTAATACTACTCCCTTTTGAAAGGGGATAATCGTTGGACTTTTTATTTTTTAAAAATAACTTAGCTGCGGATTGTCCAATCTTTTGCCTTTTTACTATACTAAGGTTATTAATCTTACCACAATATTTATTGTTTAGTAGCAAAAGCTCTAAGGAGTTCCCCGCAATTCAAATCGTTTCAGAGCATAAGTAATTATTAAAGTTCTTTCCATCTATATCCACAACTTGTTCCATTGCGTTTTGCGGCACTTGAAATAGCACAAGGAGATACTCCCATTTCTCTCGCCGCAACAAGCAAACATATTGAATCAATACATTTTGTTGTGCCGCCATAAAAGAAGCAGATTTATGCTGGATTTACTTTAATAATTTGTCCTTTATGGACATAGAGGATTCCCTGTTGGACGTAGAGAGCACTAGATTGAATAACATCTTTAGTATTTTGTCCCATCTTCTGTGCCATGTCGGCATATTGGTCATAAAATCCCCACATATCTTCCACAGAATAATCGGAAACCATAGCAATAGATGCTAGTGCTTCGTCCAATTCTACTACATCGTTATACGTTTGTAAAATAGCATTCTTGACTCCATATAGAACATTTTGAAATGAAATAAAATATTTAATTCTATTTTTAAAATCTTCAAGAGAAGAATTTAGTTGTTGTTGTCTTTCTAATGTGTCTCCTATTGCCGAAGCACTACGTCTTTGAGCATTAGTAGCGTTTTCAGTTGATTGAGCGACATTATTTTGTGCTTCGCTAATAGCTTCTAAGCTCTGTCTTACTCGCTGATTTGTTGCTTCAGTTTGTTCCTGTTCGACATTCTGTAATTGTCTTTGTGCCTCATCCCTTTGGTTCACATAAGAATCCATTGAATAAGTATCTTGGTTTACTAAAGCAGAATGTCCGGCGTTTCTAAGTTGCCCCACAACTGCTTGACGATTTTGTTTAGCCCCGTTTACAGTAGCTTGTAATTCTTTTATCGCTTCGGTCGCTTGTTCAATTGTTTGGATGCCAGTTGTGTCAATGCCCATTTCTGACAGAATGTTTTTAATCTGTTCTAATTTGTTAATATTTGCTTGGTCTGTAAGCTTTTCTAATTCATTTAATTCTTGCTGTAAATTTTCTTTATTTAAAAATTGAGTGTTTTCTTTATTTAAATTGCTAATTTGTTTTCGATAATTTGCTATATTTTTTCTTGATTCTTCTTCAGCTTTTCCGGGCAGCACACTTTTGGATTCTTGTTTTAAAGCGTTAGTTTGGTCTGTAAGTTTATCAATCCTATCGTATATAGCATCTAATTTTGAGCTTGCTTCTGTTTGTTTATCAACCTGACTTTTGGCTACAACATATTGATACATTTTACTATAATCAATAGGCTTGCCGTCTGCTCCAGACACTTTATTTGTTTTCAATAGATTATAAGCATCATTAAAGACTCTACGCAATTCATTTGGTAATTCAGAAATTACTTTTTTGTCTTTTGAAACCTTTTCCCAAATCTTTAAAAAATTGCCTTTTGTATCTACTCCAGATAAAGCTCCAATGTTATTTAATTTTTTAATTACATTTTCACTTAAAATACCATTTTTAGACATATCTCTTAATGCTACCAATGGTGAAGAGATATTATTTTCTCGAACTTCAGTCGCCGTTAAATATTTTCGTAATCTATCCGAAACACTGACTTCTCCGGCTGCTTGCTTTTCTAACTCCTCAATGTTATTATTCTTTTTAATCTCAGCAATTTCATTTTCTATTTCAAATCTTTTTTGATTAATAACATTAGCTTTTTCTCTAACTTCTACAGCCTTTTGTTCTTCTTTAGTAATTTCATTTTCTAATCGAGCAATTTCTTCTAAGTTTTCTCTATACTTCTCTGAACTAATTACTCCTGCTTGGTCAATTGCTTCTAATTGAGCGGTTCTATTAGAAATAGTTCTCTGCTTATTAACTCCTAATAAGTTAATAGCTTTCCCTTTATCAGACCCAGTTAGATAGTCAGCAACATTTTTTTCACTATTCCAAATTTTATTAATATTTTGAACTTGTGCCGCTACTCTCGCACCTAACGATTCTAATGTCTTTACGTTCCTTTTCATCCCATCTGAAAAGCCAGTAGTAAGCTTTTTAGCAAGTGTTTGAGATACTTTTTCTCCTAACTTGTCTACTTGTTTATTAAAATCTGCCAAATTACCAGTAGATAAAGCTTTGGATAATTCTTGTGAAATTTCAGTATCTAACTGAAAATCAATTTTTGTTTGCCCATTCTTAAACTCAATTCCAGAAAAAGCTTTTGTAAAACGCAAGTTAGAATCCTGAATAATTTTGTTTAATTCAGTAATTTGTGTCTTTAATTCGCTTTTTCTTCTTTTAAAATATTGCAATTGTTCATCTGATAAAATTGCTAAAGTTGGGTCGTTGGCGGTCTGTCTTACTCTCCCTAAAACAGTCTGAATTTTAGTATAAAAATTCTCTACTTCTTTTTGTGCTTTTTTAAGTCCAGTAGTATCTGTAATTCCTTCTGACATGATTCGATTATAATTATTCGCCGCTAGTTCTAATTTATCAAATTCATTGGTTAGCCTTTCCAAAGCTTTAGTATCTACTGCACCTCTTAGGCTTTTAGTCATATTTCTAAAGCCATCAATAATTTGTCGGGTATCTAATTGTCCTTCTATCGTATAAACTTTTTTATTTGCCATTATCTCACCTCACAAAAAGGCATTTAAAATTTAACTATAATTCCTTTAAATTTTACCTTTAAACCACCCACTAGATTCTCATTAATTTCTCTAGGAAAGCGTTCGCCGCCTAATTCAAAACTATAAGCTCTAATGGGATAATGTTGATTTCTACCTGCTTTATTTTTTTTGTATCCAACACCACCTTTTCTTGCTCTTGGTTGTAAATTCGTGTCAATAGGTAAATAGTTTTTAGTAGGGTCTTCCAGATTGATATGTTCTACACTTGGAAAAATCCCTTCTAAACTAAAAAGTTGTTTATTTTGTTGTTTTAATTCTAAAGCCTGCTGATATGCTGTTGCCAATATATAAGAAGCCGGAACTATTCGATTGTTTATATAATAAAAAGCGTTTCGTGTTATGCTGCTTAATTCCCCTTCTAAACTTCGAGAAGCAGAACGTAAAAAAGTATCAATAAAAAGATTAAATCCTTCGGACAGTTCTTCTTTTGTGAAGCTGTTAACTCCAAAATAAGACATTATTTCTTGATTAGCTATTAAAAAGTTTAAAACCTTACTAAAGTTTTTCGACCCTTTAAAAGTATAACGACTTAAATCCATTGAACCAATGCTCAACTCTGTTCCCGAATAAAGTTGAATATTATTCCTTTGTGTAGTATAATTTTTTACCTGAATATTTAGAATTTTTGGATTGTAGACTCTGCCATTTTTTCCTATTTTTCTAACTTCTAGCTTTACGTCTGTTGCGATTTTTTTACCACTGGTATCTTTTTCACTACCACTAATAATAGCGTCATAAGACAATAAAGTAGAACTTGATGAACGAAAAGCAATTGCTGCGCCAATTTCACCCAATAAGCCAGATATGGAGGATTTAGAGAATAAAGCAAAAATGGATTTTGCGGAATTATCATTTGCTGCGGCGGCTTTTTCTTTTAATCCGTAAGAAGATAAAATATAGTTTTTTAGCAATCTTGTATTTTGATTTATAAAATCTAAAGCATCAGCATAATCTGGAACTGCGGCATAAGCATTTTCAAGTGCTTCTATAAAAGCTTTTACTACTTGTCCATTAGTAATTCTTTTATTTGCTTTTTCAGTCCCCTCTTCATTTTGATAAAGTGTCATTAAAACCTTTTCTCCATAAATTGAAGAACGTATGTTTGTTTCAAGCTTTAAAGAGCCACTTAAAAATCCAACTTTTTGTTGAACTTTTGACAGTCTGTCTGCCGAATTTACGTTAAACTGAGTGCACAAATCAGTCCAAACCTTTTTATAAAAACGCTTAATTTTTGTTTCACCTGTGTTTGTATTTAAAGACTTGGAACGAGCAGAATTATTTTTGCTTCGTAATCCTTTGCTAGAAATCGAACCAAATTGGCTATCCAAAGCATTCGTAATAATTTCAAAAATTGGTTCAGAATTAATAAACGATTCTTTTGTAATGCTTTTATAGATACTGTTTTCATCATTCCAGCTTTCTAATAACTTTATGACTTCATTATTAGCAAAAAAATCGTTCCAAATGTATTCCATAATTTCTCTATATCTACTATATTGTGACCCACGTTTTCCTAAAGCACGATTAACACCTCCGGTTAAAAGAGCTTTACCTTTTGAACGACTACCTTCTCCTCTTTTTGTAAAAGATAGCGTTGTCATAAAGCCAGCTAATGAATTGAGTATTCTGCCGTCATTTAGTCCTGCCAAAAAATCAAATAGTCCTTTATTATCTGTGCTTACAAAATGATTTGTTAACTCTGAAATTTTCTGTTTACTTTCAGACAAGAAACTATCAATATTATTTATATCATAAGCAGGAACAGACAATCCAACAGCATTATAGAGAATGGACTCCTCTTTAAGACTGGCGGCAATTTCTTTTTTTAAACCACTCAAAAAATTAGTATTTAATTCTCCATTATTCGCCGACACACCATTATTTTTATTAATAATTTCATTATAAGCTTTTTTAGCAGAAATTAGTTCATTCTGTATTTTATCAAATCTTTCTTTGTATTCGGGTAAATAAGTAGCTTTTCCAGCGTAAAATTGATAATAATATGAATAAGCCATCTTACCACCTCTTAAATATAATCTCCAGTTAATTCGCTATCTAAAAATGTAATAATCGCTGTTTTTTGTTTATCTTTTCGGTCTTCGTCTGGATAGCCAACAAAAAAGAAATCACTTACTATACTATTATCACAATTTTTACCTAATTGAATTGACAAAGAGGATTGAAATCTTAATTTAGGAATTTCTAATAAAGTGGTATTAACTTCACCGCTAACTTCACTTTTATTGCTCATTGTAGCCGTGAGTCTAAAGAAACCATTATTCAATCTATTGCCTATAGAAATTAATTCAATTCCGCCGCCATAGTCAAAAGTATAATCAATAAAAACTTTTCTATAATTATTATTTTTGAAAAAAATCCTACTGCCGCAAATATCAAAATCTCTAATGCGTTTGCCAGTTTCATAGTCATAGCAAAAAATATATTTTTCTTTTGATGGTGGTAAAGGCTTTAACATGAGTTCTGGCTTGCGTCCCATAGGCATAGGCTCATTATTTGGATTTCCTTGAACTCCCATAAGTTCTGAGCAAGCATTTGGCATAAATTTTAAATTACAAAAACAATATTCCGAATCTTCAATGACATCCAACTCTTGTTGATAAGGTACTGATTTCATCTTTGGATTAAAAAGTTTTGAATTACTTAAAATTGCCCAACTTTTTGGCGACAATACACCATGAGTTATTCCAAATTTAATCTCTTTATCCACTTCCCAGTTAACCAGTGCTGGATTGTGATAGCCGCCATTCGCTGAAACAAATTTCTTGTTTTCGTCAACTCTAGCTAATTCAGCAGTCTTAAAAGATAAGATACTTTCATTTGTATCAAATCTTTTAGAACCAATATCAATAGGTCTTAAGGCTCTAATGTCTACATTATATAACTCTTTTATTCCATAAGAATCTTCCATTCTCTCACCTCCTTCTTTATGAAAAGTATAAAAATGCTTATTTTGCTACAAAAAAAGGGATAGTATCTCTACTATCCCGTTTGTCAATAGATTTCGTTATTAGGCACATTGATAGATTCAACCATATCAATGTTTGTTGGAGTGTATGTATATTTAGAACGTTGCGGCACGATTCTAGTTCCACCCTCTAATAAATCATCTTCAACATTATATTGTTTTAGTTCCATCTGAATATCATTTGGTGGAGTTAAAACATCAATTTGCATACTAAAAGTAGTTGGGTCTCCATCAGCTTGCAATGTGATGGAGGTATCAGAAGATACATTAGCTCTATGAATAGTGAACTGGTATCTTTGGTCTTTACCAGTTTTTTGCTCTCTAATGTAAGTTTCACCAACAATTTTATAATCATCTGGAAATGTTTCAGCATCAATTACAAGAGTTCTGCCTAAAATGCCGTCATCTTCGGCTTCTTTGTATTTTACTGTTCTCGTCCATTTATAATAAACAGTTCCAATTTTAATTCTAAACTTGTCTGTTTCCTCTAAAATACCATCGTTATCATCATCTTTGTCGCCGTCCCAACCTAATACTTTTCCGGCATCATTGACTTGTAATAGCGGCAACATAGTTTTAGCATCATAAAAAATCGTATAAGAACTTGTTTTATCGTCTTTATAATAACGTAATAAGTTTTCCTTTTGTTTTTTAGTACTAATTTCTAAACCTTTTCTATCTTTGACGATACATTTTTCCATTCTATCAATAACTTCAAGGTCATGAATATCTGTTTCAATAGTTCCAACTTTGTCTAAAGAATCAATTTTTTTAATAATAGCATCAATAATTGATTGCGGCATTGCCTTTTGAGTTTCAGTAGTCCATTTTCTTTTGAAATACTTGTAAATTAAAGAATTTCTGTTTTCTGCTACATAAGAAGAATTTTCATTTGTCTTGATATATTTTGTAGCATTTTGATTGCCGCTGCCACTATCTAAGTTATTTTCTTCCGCAACCTCGAAAACAATTTCCCATTCTTCATCAGTTAAAGCTGGAGATGGATATGCTTTAATGGAATAATGCAATATTCCATATTTATTAGCCATATTACATTTAACAATAGCACTTGTATATTTAGATAATTTGCTTTCTAATAGTCCGCCCCAAATCATACTCATGCTAGCAGGTGAAAACAACGCATCTTCAAGATTTAAAGTAATTTCTTTACCATAATTCCATGTAATTAGTTTCTTGTTCCCCTTGCCGCCTTGAGCACTTACTTTTTGAGCAGATTTTTCTAATGTAGAAACTTTTAGTGTATCAAGAAATAAAACAGGTGTATAAAAAACTTCATCTCCTATTTCATTAATACTATAGAAAACAACATCACTAACTTCCTTAATACCATATTTTTGGAATAAGTTCATTTTATATCACCTCTTTATCATGTTATTCAAATTTTACTGGTTCTCCGACGTATTCAGAAATTCCATTAATAGTTTCTTTGAGTCTCCATTCATCTTCCCCAACCTTATCAATAGTATATCTAACTATCCCATCCGTGGATTCACTCAAATCTTCACTATAAATTTCATCAATAGGAGTAATAACCGTACTACCACTTTCGTATCCATCGTAAGTAGCTTGTTTAACATGATATTGAGTTAATTTCATCATTGTTCCATCTTCTTTTCGTAAAACTTTTAAAGCCATATTAAATGTAGTTGGGTCGCCATCAGCCTGTAAAGTCAAATTAGTATCTGAACTCATTTTACAAAGCGGGATTTCAAATTGGTATCTTTGGTCTTTACCAGTTTTTCTACTTCTAGAATAAGTTTCACCAACCAATCTATAAGTGCCCGGAAAATGAGTAGCATCAATTACAATCTGTGAACCTAAACTTGTATGGTCGTAAGCTTTACTACGTGTCCATTTATAATAAATATCATATTGCTTAATTACTCTCAAATTGCCTGTAAGAACTTCCCCATTTTTTCTTGTATACTCATCTGTATTTGGTTCATAAGGCATCATAGTTTTTGGGTCAATAAAAACGGTAAGTTCACACTGAGAATATTTCGGCAAATAACGATAATTAGCATGTAATGTGTTAGTGTCTGTATTAATAACAAAAGTTTGTGAAGCTCGAACTTTTTCACATCTGTCTAAATAATAAACATTGTCAATACCTTGCTTAATTTGATAAATAGCTTCTTGCGGCGGCACAGCATATTGATTTAATTCATCTACAATAGTAAATTTACCTACAGGAACTTCTACTAAATCGCCATTCTTATTCTTTACTTTTTTATAAAAAATTAAATTATCAGTAGTAGTGGTATTATCTTCAAAATTAGAATTAGAAGTTTCAAATCTCCATAATTCACCATCATAATTATAAGAAATACCAATTTCACCCTCTTTGTAATAAGAATCTACACTATCGTAAGACATCATTCTAAGATTTACTCGCCACATATATTTTTTAATATCATCGCCAGTTTCCTTAAAGAAATCAAAATTATCAATATTTACTTTAGCTTTTTTAGCTAATTGAGTGGTATGTGCCGCCACACTACCATCATCATTTAAATAAATGTGTCGACCATATTTATCTAATTGATATTCTTCTTTAGCAAAACTACCTAGAATAGAAAAAGTCTTAGCACCATATTTGCCGCCCCATGTCATAGATTGACTAGCAGGACTATATAAAGCATCTTCTAAATTTACTGTAATTTCACGACCAAAATCCCATGTAATAAGTTCGGCATTTCCTAAACCACCAGTAGCAGATACTTGACTAGCAGTTCCTTCTACTGTTGATACTTTTAGTGTATCCAAATATAAGACTGGAATATAAATTTCATCGTCATTTTCATCCAATTCAATACTATATAAAGTGCAGTCCGCAACTTCTTTGATACCATATTGTTCAAAGATGTTCAATCGGTTTCACCTCCTTTTACTCACTCAAAACTGTTGTTGAGCCATCTTTTACTTCTGTAGAGAAAGTGCCATCACTATTTTGAATCATAGTATCAGCAACTTCATACGGAGTAATTTCCATCATAATGCCGTTTTCTGGTCTAGCAATTTCTAAAGCCATATTAAATGTAGTCGGGTCACCATCTGCCTGTAGAGTCAATGTTTGCTCTGAACGAACTTTAGCCAACGGGAACTTTAACTGTAAGCGTTCATCTTTTCCTGTGTCCCTATCACGAATATAGGTTTCACCAACTAACATATACATACCCGGGAATTGACCAGCTGTTACACGAATCGTATGTGCCTTTAGTTTCTTTTCTTTTGTTGCTAAAGTTAATGACTTAATAAAATAAGGTTCGCCCTGAGAAAACCAATAATCATCATCGAAAGGTTTCATAGATTTTGGACTAACATACGCCCAAAGTCTTCCTTCTGTTGTTTTATCTACATCAGTTTCATTTTCTGCTTCATCTAAATCGGTTTTCTTATTAGAATAATCTATGTCTCTTGTTCCAATATAGCTAATATTCTTTTCATACTTTGTAAGCAAGAAATAAGTCATTTCGTTAATGCTATCAAACTTTAGCCACATATCAATTCCTTTAAATAGTTCTAAGTCTACTTCATCAGTAGTCGACCAATCTGCTAATTTCCACAAAGCATCAGGTGATTCCGCAGTTCCTTTAGACAGTTGAGCACTGTAGTTATTATTATTATCAACTAAAATTCTTAAAAACTTAGCATTCTTTAGATTAACACCTAGACCAGCATCAGCAACTACGTTTTCTTTTGTTAAGACAATTTGTTCATTGTAAGTCTTTGTAATTTTTTCTGTTGGGTTAATTAAATAAATTACGCTAAACTTATATTCTTCACCATTGGATTGTGTTGGCATTTCAGATACTACAATTTTACTTGTATCAACTTTATAAGATTTGCCGCTATTATCATAAATTTTATTAGGAACTACACCAATAGATTTTGCACCACTTTCAATCTTCATATACCAATGATAAGGTCTATTCTTTACATAACCAAAACCATCAATTTTAGTTCCATCAATAACGGAAGATTTTACTGGTAAATCACCAATTGTGTCTTCTTTATCATAAGTCGTTAAAGGAATAAGTTTACCAATAACGCCATTTTCTCTATCATTTCTTGGATAAAAAGCTTTCTCCATTCTAGCAATTCTTTCTACTGGATTTTTATTATTAAAAGAAATACCATAATCATGCTCTAATTCTGCATCCTTCCAGTCAGCAGATAAAACACCGCCCCAACACATTCCCAATGAAGCTGGAGTACAAAGAGCATCCTCTAGATTAACATTAATTGTCTTGCCGAAATCCCAGTTAATTAATCTTGCATTTCCTAAACCACCAGTAGCCCACACATTTTCAGCTGTTTTTTCAACAGTAGAAATCTTTAAAGTATCTAAATAAAGAGCGGGAACATAATATAGTTCACCGCTCCCATCTTTCTTTCTATGAATACTATAAAGAGTGCAATCGGCTACTTCCTTAATGCCATATTGTTCAAATATGTTCATTAGCCTTTTCCCTCCTCTTTATAGATTAATATTCAGTAGCACCAATAGCATCTTCGTCTTCCTTAGCATCTGGATTTACACGATACATTTCAGCATCATCTAATAGATTTAGATTTTCTGTATCCTTAACCATAGTAGAACCATCTCTTTCTTCTGTGTTTTCTACTACATCATACTGAATTAGTTTAACCATTTTGCCATCTTCTGGACGAAGAACGCTTAATGTCATGTCAAAAACTGTTGGGTCTCCTTCAGCTTCGAGCGTAATAGAAACTTCGCTACCAAGCTTAGCCTGTGGAATAACAAACTGGAAGTGTTGGTCTTCGCCTGTATCCTTAGAACGAGCATAAGTATCACCAACAACTTTGTAAGTGCCCGGGAACTTGTCAGCAGAAATTTCAATAGTATTTCCAAGACTGTTGTCGCCATAAGCCACAGAACGAGTCCACTTTAAGTATACCTCTCCTTCAGCAATTGGAGTTCCGTCTTGATACGGGTTCATGGTTGCTAAATCAATATATACCGCCTGTGGCGTATTGTCTCCTTCAGAAGGAACACCTACACTGTTGCCAGCTGGAACAATGAAAGAGCGTTCAGCAATGCACTTTTCGGTTCTATCAATCTTATGAGTATCCTTAACACCCTTTAAGAAGTTTACACCACCACTACCAAGCATAGCACTCATAGAAGCTGGACTATAAAGAGCATCTTGTAGCGTTAAAGTGATTTCCTTACCAAAGTCCCAAATAATTAGCTGACTATTACCTCTACCACCAGTAGCAGCTGTGTTATCAGCAGTCTGTTCTAATGTGGAAACCTTTAAGGTATCCAAGAATAGAACAGGAACGTAACGTAGAACCTGTTTTTCAATTTTACGTAATCTTAAACGCTTAACGGAGCAAGTAGCTTCAAATGTTTCATCTTCAACGGTAATATCTACTGTATGAATTAAACCATTACGAACTAAGGTTTCACATTGTGCATTAGTTGGATAGCCATTTTCGTTTACCATCCAAGCAACCTTTTCAACATCCTTAGCACCATGTCTATTTACTACAAAAATTAATCCTTTCTTGCCAATGACTACAAGAGCAAGATATTCTACACCAGCAAAAATCTTGTCCTGATAGAACAAGTGATTGCCCTTCTTATCTTCAAATTCAAATACACCGCTCTTATCAGTAGATAGCCGCTTAAAATTCTTGTTATGTAATAGATAGATATAAGCACCTGCGGCTGTGTCAACCATACCATCTACACGAACATAAATTGCTCTGTTAGACTGATTACCCTCAGCATTTACCTTTAAATCCTTACCAACAACAGCATCCTGATAAGAAATTTCAGTTAAAGCATCAAGAACTTTGCTAAGTGCATAAGTGGACTTAACATCTTCACCATCGGTATCCTTTAACTTATTACCATCTACAGTATAATTGTATTTATTAGAAGCTGTATCTTCATCAGACTTCCCAACAGCTGGGTCAGCATCAGACTTTACCTTATAGCCGCCAAAAATTGAATTAATACCCTTTAAGGCACTTTCTTCACTAGCATCAAGAACCTTTTTCTTCTGCTTCAAAGCATCAATAGCATCATTAATACTATAATGTTCATCATCGCCCCACATTACAGCATTAGCAATAGCCATATCAGCACCCTTATTCGCCTTAGCAAACTTTAGATAAGTATCAGTAGTGGAGAATGGTGTCATGCTCCAAGAACCATCATATTCACGAGTTGCTGTAGAACCTAGGAACGCTGGCTTGTAATAGCCCATTTCATCTTCAACAATTAGCTCGGCATAATCAGCATATCTCACATCATAAGCCTTTGCTGTATAAGAAGTATTCAAGCCTTCAATAGCTTCAAGAACATCATCCTTATCATAAGAGAACTGAGATACCTTTCCCGGCAAGCTACATACAACAACCTTTTCGGTAGAATTAGGAGCTGCCGCAAAATCATCGGTAAATTCTAAATCACCAAAAATAGTATCAGCATCACTAAACTGATAACGAACACCAGTCTTAGTGATTAAATTCTGATTCTTGGCAAAAAGCATTAGAATTTGTTCAATATAAGAATATTCATGAGTGCCCGGATATTTCTTAGCATCTGGAGTATCTCCAGCTGTCATGCCCGTAGCACCCTCTGTCGCATTAGTATACTTTACATTGAAAACTGCTTTATAAGTAAATTCATAAACAGTCTTTGTATCAGATAAGCCGTCTGGAACTTCCTTTTCTACAGGTTCACCATAAGCAACAATAGAAACAAATGTGCCAGCTGGAGTATAACCTACAGTCTTAGACTGGCTAACGATAGTCTTCTCTACTGTATCAACCATGGTAATACGAGTAGCTTCCTGAACGTCTTCATCAGTATAAGTAATAGTAGAAAGAGCCTGATTCGTATCTTGCTGCTTAGTAAAAATACGAGTTTCAACTACGTCAAAACTATCATCACAATCATAATTTGCTCCACTTAGAATATCAGCATTTTCAAAAACATATGCTTCAAATCCTTCTTCATCGCCCTTTCCGTCTGTCATAGAATAAACGGTTTTTAGGCTTAAGGCACCTTTAAGGATAGAAGACGCTAAAATTTTTCTCTGAGATTCATAAGTTTCTTGCTTCTTTTCAATACGGTAAAACGTCACGTCAGCGACTTCTTTAATACCATATTTATCAAAAAGATTCTGAACTTTGTTCATCTTAAAACCTCCTTTTATTCGTCTTTTTTGTCGAGGCTTTCACCCCAATATTTTGTTTTAAGTTTTTGAGATTCCGCTCCAGCACAAAGCATTTGAATATCTTGTTGCCACTTTTCTTTTAGCTGATGTCGCTCTAGCAACACATAAAAAGAATAGACACTGCAGTTTCTCCAATCTATATGAAAAGTTTCTGCTATTCCCAATAAATCACAAGTAGATAAACCAGTTCCATTTTTTTGTTGCTGTTTTTTCTTTACAGCATCTCTCATTTCTCTTTTTAAACGGAATTTTTTAGCAATTGGCGATTCATTTTCTGGTGGCGGTTCTTCAATCGGGCGGCGATTTTGAATTCTTAGTATGTCTTGAAAATCAGAAAAATTTTCTTCTGTTATTAACCGTTTTTTAGAAAAATCGTTGCCAATTAGCACGGCATTAATTTTAGGAAGCAATAAAACTTCTTCTTTTATAAAAGTAGTGAAAGCATTTTGTAAATCCAATAAAAATGAATCAGATAATTTAGCACTTTGTAATAAATAGGATAGCGTTGTTATTTCAGATAAGTCTACTTCTATCTTTGCTTTTTCCTCAATCATTTTAGCAATTTCAACTTCTGTAAGTAATAATAAATTCAGATACCCTTTATACTTGTCTGAACCCATTTTTATAATCTCTTCCATTTTCAACGGATAGACTTTACAAATATTGGAAAATTGACTTGGAAAACAAGCATAAGATTGCTCTTTAATAACTTCAATATCATTAAGAGAAAGCATAAATTCTAAACTCCATAACAAAATTTCCCATTTCTTCTGTTAATGTGCTAAAATTAAACCCAATATATTTAATTTCTCCCAATCCATTCAATCTTTTATCTTGTAGACTTTTTCTAACTTCACTCATAATTTTATAAGGTCGCAAGTCCTCACCTGTTATTAACCACTGCTGGAATGGACAATAGATACTAACAATAAAGGTCATAACTTCATTATCGGAATTGCTTTCACTTACTTCTCCATCTGTATATAATAATACTATTTTTGAATCAGACAGTTGTTCATCTCTATTAAGTAGCGGCACAACTCTTACATTTTTATTTAATAATCGCATTCCATTAATTTCATCTTTGTTGTTTAATGGGTCTAAATTGGTATTCACTAATAGTTTACATAAGTCTTGATTATTAAGAATTTTTTTAGCAATCTTAACTAGATTTTTACCATGCTCTTGTCCATATTTAACTTTAGAATCCAATTACATCACCACCATTTAAACATTATTTAAAAAGAAATTAGTATCTTTTCCAACCTCGATGTTTTCAGAAGAACGTGGTTCGACTTCTCTTTTAAGTTTTTCTCCAATAGTAATATAAGCAACATTATCAATGCTAATATCATCTATCCCTTCTATTTGAAAACCCTTATTCTTGTATTCAAAATAAATTTCTTTCTTTAAGAAATCAAAACGCTGCGTAATAACTTTTGTATCTCTATTTGGTTCACGATAGCCATTACTTTGTATTCCATAGTTATACAAATCTTTTACTACTGCCGCAGAACTATTTACAAATTTTACGGGAACAGAATAAAGAGTATCTCCATATTCATTAGTAAAATTAATAATAGAATCTAAACAAATTAACTTATAGCAAAAATAACCTTTAGCAATTTTATCTTCACAAAATAAAACTAGCCAAATTTTATCATACTCAACATCTTTGATACGCTGATAAATTCTTAAAATATCACCCGTATTAAATCTATCAGTCTTTGTAGAAACCAAAAGATTTGAAATTTCTTGACTTTCATTCCATTTATTTGGTTGCAAAGAGCATAGAATATCAGCTTCATCTAAATTTTTTTGATAAATATTAGCTTGCCATTGTGATTGCCGCAAAAAAAGTTTATCAAATTCTTTTTCTTTTCTAGTTAAAATTCTTTCTTGCCGTGTGTGTCCATCTATATTCATTCTTTTTAAATATACTTCTTTAAAATAATCCATCAAACATCAATCCTATCAAACAGATTCATACATTCAAAAATCGTTTTTCTATAATATTTAAAAGATAAATAACGACACGCCGCCAACTTGCTATAAAGTAAATAAAAGTTAATTGTCTTTTGTTCTTCCTTATAACCTTCAAGTTCAATCAAAATAGTATCCAAGAATTTCTCCCATTGTCCACCTTTTTCACGTTCCCTTAGTAAACCATATAAACGGCTTTTCATTTTATCAATATAAGCTTGTTTTACATCATTTAATTCCAAGACTTTCCACCACTGCCGGCTAATTTCTTAAAATCAAATGGTCTTCTACCAATAGAACGATAATATCTGGCTTCGCTCTTTCTTGCTTCATCTTTAATTTGTTCTCTTAAAGAAATAAAAGTCTTTAACAAATTTGCTTGTGAAAAATCGCTTTCTTCATATTGAGTCTTAATATTTTCCCATGAATCAATTGTTCTTTTAAGCCATTCTTGTTTCATGAAGCAGGCTAAAACTTCAATTTCAGCATTTCCAAAAAATTCATCTTTAAAACAGCCGTTTTCTTCATCAATTTCTAAGCCGCATCTTGGAAATTTAAAATAAGGAATGGCGGATTCAAGAAATGAACGCCAATCTTTAGTAAACCATTCTAAATCTTCTTCTGAATAGCAATTCGCCCAATCGTCTTCATTTACTTTACATAAAAAAGCGTTATACACGTCTCTTAGCGTCTTCATCTTCTCTCACCTTGCGGTTCTTTTCTTCTCTTTCTAAATCTCTTTTGGTGGCAATAGACTTCATAATATCTGTTCCAGTTAATTCTTTTAGATAAGAACACTTATTAACATCAACAATTTCATTTTCTAAAGCGTAGTTGACAATTCTATTAATTTGGTCAAGAGTGTATTTCTTAATTTCGGTCTTAAAGACAGAATAAGGAACATCCTTTAGCAAGTTTTCAATCTGTTTATCAGATAAAACAATAATGTTTTCCGGCTCTTCTGCTCCATAAGGTTCTAGACCTAAATCAATCTTATCCTGCAAATCATTAATATAAAGAATACCACGGTCAATCATATTACGGAATCCTTCGTCCCACAAAAGTTGCTCTACAACGTCATAAGGTAGCGGAATTGTTTGTCCTTTCTTTGTCCATTTTCTATTGACACCATATTCCGGCTTAATTACGCCAACAGTCTTGTTAACCATGTTCTGTAATTGAACTAATCTCGTATTGTTTTCCATTATTAAATTCCTCCTTTAAACTCAAAAAAAGATGGATGAGCTTTTAAGCCCGCCCATCTTTTCTCATTCTATAATATTTTTATCTTATTCTACTGGATACTTAGTAGGATAATTTTCTGTATTAGCTAGTGTAGTATTTTCATATACACACCAGTTATGATTAGTAAGAATAGCTACACCAAAACGTGTATATGCTTCAATTTCAAAGCTTCTATCTCTATGCTGCCAATCGTCTACCTGAGTATTGCCTTCAAATACTACCTTTACTACCTTTTCGCCACCAGTTGGGAATACATAAGCCATAGCTGGGTTAATCTGAGTAGTAGTGTTTGTTTCATCAGTATAAGACTGTGGTAGCTGAATAATTGGTGTTCCTCTAAAGGATGTAATATAACCCGTCCGAGCAATATCATCAATATCCTTTGGAGAATATACCGGAGTAGCACCAGCATAGCCCGGAGTGCCCTTAAAGATTGGCTGACCAATTGCATCAGGCCCCATTTCAGCAATAAACTCTGGAGCAGCAAAGATTACAGCACCGCCGCCATAAGCTCTAGCTACAGAAATTAGAGAAGCCATTGCGTTAGCATCCCAACCTGCACCCACATAAACATTCTTAGTTGGACGGTCTTCGGCATTTACAGAAGCAATTAGAGCCTTCTGAACTTCACCCATTAGAGCTTCCTGAATTCCTTCAAGTAGAATATCAGTGGATTCAGAAATATCTTCATCACCAGTTAAATATCTTTCAAAGTCGATATATGCTGCACCACCAATAGCGTGTCCACCAACTTCAAAAGTATCCTTATCTAGTCTAAAGGATTCATAAGCACCAGAAAGACCTACTTCAGTAATAAACTGCTTAGCCCGCTGGCGACCTCTCTTTCTTACAAACTGTGCCTTCTGACCAAGTGCTACAGTCTTAATTTCAGCAAAAGTGCCCATAATCTGTTCTACATAACGTGGTAGAATTTCATCATAAGCCTCTTGTAGAATTTCAAAAAGGTCTAACTTGTTTCTACGATAGGAATTATAATCATAACAAAGATTATGAATTTCTTTGTGTAGTGCTTCTTTTACATCATTATTGGAAAACTTAGTTGGATTTGGACTAGTGCCATAATAAGAGCATACAACTAAGTCCTTAATTGCTTTAATATCAGTTGCCATTATTTCTTCTACCTCCTTTACCAAAAATTACGCAGTCGGTTCATTAATGAACTGGAACATGAAAGACTTAGTGCCATCAGCATTTGTATAAGCCTTTACAACCTGAGCATATACATGACCTAGTGCATCTGCAACACTAGCACCAATAGTTAGCTTACCATGAGAACCTTCTACAACATAAGCGTAAACTGCGTCACCCTTATCTACTGCTGCTTTTACATCATTATACATAATATCACTGTCAAAATTAGCATTATCTGTCTTGAAAAGAGTAGTATTAGTTGTGTCCCAAGCAACAGAATTTGTAGTAATTCTCATGCCCGGTTCTACATAGCCAAGTCTTGGATAGAACTCATTACAAATCATGCAGAAATTTCTACGACCCGGAGTAAACTGATTATAAATCTTTTCAGTAGAATAATTAATACCCATTGGATAGCCCTTATCAGATAGTGCCTTAGTTGGAATCGTTACGATTTTCTTAGCCTTATCTACCATGTAGAAAGAACCGTTTTCACCATAAATCTTGCCAGTAGTTGCTTCCGTATCAGTCATTGGAAAATGAGAAGCAAACTTTTCTGGGTCTAGAGCACACTGTGCTTCAATCATACCAGCTCTTGTAAACCAAACCTGATTTGGTTCAATCTGACCAAAACCATGACAGTCGAAAAATTTAATTGCCATTACTTATTACCCCCATTCTTATATTTATCTAATAATCTTTCAATACCTGATTCTGCTTTATTGTCTACATTAGCCTTATGGATTAAATCTGGTTTATCTTTCTTCTTAGAGAAAAAAGTAGCAGAGTTATTATCATAAGCAGTAGCACAAACTTCCTTCTTGAAATCGTCTACAGTAAACTTATCCATCTTACCCTTTAGTTCATCAATAAGAGAATCATTTAGATATTCAGAGAACTTATCAAGAATTTCTTCTTTTTTAGTATTTTCAATATTGGACTTAAATTCTGAAAGTTCAGAAATCTGCCCACTTAAAAGTGTCTTTTCTTTTTCAAACTCTACAATATTGGTTTTTAGGTCGGCGATTTCAGCATCTCTTTCATCTAATTTCTTCTGAAAGTCTGCTAAAGCGTCTTTGTCATCATCTGTAGAAGTCGTCTTTGTTTCTTCAAGCTGAGACTTTAGGTTAACAATTTCATCCTTTAGAACAGTCATTTCCTTAGGGTCAACAGATTCCCCTAGAGTAAAATTGCCTTGTTCATCTGTATCAACCTTATTATAATGAACGCCGTCCTTGTTTACATAAGAAACTACATCATTGTCTAAACCAAAAATTACAGAATCAAATGTTTCATTCTTTTCCACTTCATAATCTGGATTAAGCATAGCAAAAATAGCAGAAAAATTTTCTGCTTCTACGCCAAATAAATTTGTATTCACTGGTTTTTTCACCTCTACTTTTTTATTATCATCATTATCTTTTTTACTAAAGTTCTTAATCGTATCAATTAATTCTTTAGTATCATTATATAAACTAAAAAATGCCGCACCTTCAAAACATGGTTCAGTCATATCACCTAGAATTTGTAGTCCTAGTAAACAACCATCCTCAAAATTAAAATAAGGGTCGCCATCTTCCCAGATATTCCATTGACCTTTTAAAGAGCCGCTATAAATTTCCATAGATTGAGATTTACCAGAAATGATTTTAGCTTCAGGATACAAAGCGGTATAAACAATGACATCGCAACACGCATATTCACGCTCTACCCCGTCTTCATCTAAGTGCTTTTCCCAAGCAAAATTAGGATTTTCCGGAACAATTCCGTAAATCTTTCCATCTGAATTTTTCCAACCATGGTCTGTATAATCTACATCATCTTTATCAAAAATTCCTTTAATCGGAACATATGGTAAAGAAGCAATAAGTTTATTAGCAAATTCTTCTGATATAAAAGTGCGGTTTCTATTGAGTCCTTTATAAAAAATGCGGACTCTACATTTAGATGTTATATCATTTACTTTTGTCATATCTCCATAAAGACTAATATCAAGTCTGTTTGGAATCTTCATCTTGTCCATCGTCAGTATTCACCTCTTCTTCTTTATTTTTATCAGTTGTAGAATCTTTGCCATTCCCCTCAATCGGTTCTCCTGCTTTCTTGCCCGACTGCGTATAAGAAGACTGTAATGGTTTTAGCACCTCATCGAGTTCTAATAAATCATTTTCAAGCGTCTTTAAGTCAGCAAGATTGGTTTGGTCTACACCAGTAGAGAGAATAGGCGTTAAGAAACTATAACCGAATGCCGCCAATTCTTTTGCTCTAGAAGTATAATCAGCACTATTGTAATAGCTAATAGGTAAAACCAATAACTTGAATTTTACTTTAGCATTACTGAACTTATAGTTCATAAGAGCAGTAAAAAAGTTGGCATAGCGATTTCCTAAAATCATAGTCATAGCCAAGTCATTATTTAAAGAATAGTTAATTCCAGCTTCTGTTGTTGCACAAAATAGTTCTTTTGATATTCCGGCAGATTCATAAATAAGATTTTGAACATCTTCAACTTCAGTTTTTTCATCACTGTCGCCGCTTAAATCTAACAAATCAATTTTATTATAGCTCGTCACGACATCCACATCTGGATTATCTCTTAGCATATCAACAACACCTTGATGCATAACTTCTGCTTCATCTGGTTCAAAAACTAATTCAGTTCCATTTACACCAACTTGTTGCGTTAGAATTCTTTTTAAAGCTTGTAAATTTCGTTTTTTATCAATGTCCTTATAGTCGTCCAAATCATCTAATAGCGGAATCAAATCTAAAAAGAATGGTCTTTCATCAAAATAACAGAAATAAATGCCCATTTCAGCGGGCAGAAAAATCCATCTATCTTTTCCTTTGTGCTTGTAATTGTAATAACCTTTTTGAACCACTCTGGGGTAGGTTTCAAGAATTTCTTTTCTTAAAGCTTCGTCTCTAATAGTATCAAAGAAAGCCATATTAAACTCTACAATGTCGACATCATGTGAATTCTTAAAACGACTGCGGCAATAATCAAAAGGCAAATCTTGAATTGCTACAAAATCGCCGTCTTCATGAATTAGACCATAATAAGCACCTTTCACCAAAATGTCTTTACTGAATAATGTGCATTTTCTTTCTATTTGAAAAGAAGTGCAAAAATCAGAAGCGTTATAATAGGCTTGCGAAATTTTTTTATTAGAAATTTTATCTCTTGGATTTTTAATGTGTGGCACAAGCACCCAAGAGTAAGTTAAAAAAGTTGCATAGTGTAAGATAATTCTCTTATAAAGACCAGAAGTAGCAAAAAAGAATTCGCTTAATTTTGCTCGCTCAATCGGGTCGCCGCATTCCACAATTCTTTTAATTTGTTCTTTAGAATACATTGGATTTCTTTCTCTATAAGATTTGGCATCGGAACGAATATAAGCAGCTTTAGAAGTAGCAATCATATCTTTTAATGCTTTCTTGAATTGTAGTATTCTTTGGTCTTTTAGCTCTTGTGTATTTATATATCTCACCCCCTTGCTTTAGTGGTAAAAACAAGTCGCCGCCCTAAGCCACGATTTTGTCTCTTACTAATAAAGTCATTTTCAAGTGTTTGAACTCTATAAATTCCCATTTCCAAAGCAGAGAATTTGTCTTTTGTCATTCTTTTGTTAATTTGTTCTACTACAATTTGATTACTATTTCCTGTTGGTTTTTGTTTTAAATTCATAATTTCATCCAAAAGAATAGTTGTTAACTCATGCGGCAGCAATCTTTTGTTTTTTTCCTCTGGCGACATTTTAGCACCACGCCGAGTAGACATTAGTTTTGTTTTAGCTACTGATTCTGGAATTAAGAAGTTGAGTAAACCAGAATAAACTTTGGAATAAAGAATGGAATGCATTTGACTATTGAGGTCTAAATTTGCTTTAATTCCATACAAAATTTTACTAGCTTCTTTTGGTTGTAAGTTTCTATATTCATCTCTGTTTGAGAATCCATATGCCGGATAAGTTTTTCCCGTAGTCGCATCAAAAGATTCTTTAATCATGCTGTCGCCGAAAGCTACACCTACATTTGTCTTTGATATACTTCTTTAAGGTATATATACTTTATGTTTCCATAAAGATGAGACTATATCTTCTGCCATTGGCAGCTCTCTTTTTCGATTTAATAAAATCTACAAAAATTTTAGTCGTTGAACACTTAATCAAATACAATATTTTCTGTTAATTCCTTCCATGATTTCTTTCTTTTTATTCTAGCTATTGTTTCTTTACGAACATTATAATCTTTTGCTATATCTGAGTATTTTTCTTTAGACAATAGCCGATTGATAATATTAAGAACATCTTCTTTAGACAATTTCGCTCCACCGTTAATTTCAGCCCTTAGTCCATGTTTGATAGCATGTTCTATATTTTGTTTTGGTGTAACCCATTCCAAATTAGAAACAGCATTATTAGTTTTATCTCCATCTATATGATTAATTTGTAATTTATCCATATCTTTTACTGGATTAAAATTTTCTAAAACCAGTCTATGAACTGAATAAGCATGCTGTTTTCCATTAGACAAATCTGTAGAGCTTAGTCGAACTTTTAAATATCCATATCTATCTGGTAATTCACAAATAAATTTATGAGAGTATTCACTCCAAACATGACCATCTTCTGATACATAATAAGGATATTTTAATTCATGTCTACAATTCTTTATTCTTTTCATCATTTCACCTTTTTATAATTTCTATTGTATTTGTTTTATGCTGCTGATTAACCTTTTTACAATTTGGTCTTCCCAGCAATTAAGAGAGTTTTCACTTATATATTTCTACATAAGGGAGCTAATATTAACCCATTTATATCTATTACTACTTCTTTTGGACAAAACAATTCAATTAATTTTTTTAATTCAATAACCTGTTTATCAAAAACCTTTTCACTTTCTGTTTTTCCTAATACAAACAAGTTTACCAAATTTACTTTCCATGGACTATCTCTTCTTGGAAAAACTTTAAGAACTGTCGCTACTGTCTGGCACTTCAATCTGGCAATATCCACTGCAATTACGTAAAAAGATTCAATGTCATCTCTAAATTTGGCATGGGATTCAGGGTTAACCAAATGGCGGCAACTCAATAATTTCTCATAATCAAACCATGCGTCATTAGATGAACCAACAAATCTACTCATATATTCCTTGGCAAAGCCCAATTCATTAAAAGTTCCAGATAGTTTCAATTCTGTCAAAAAGTCCTTGGAAAGTAGTCCTGCCGAAACAGGAACTCTGAAATCGAATCCCCAACAAAAAGTTTTAGTTGGATTTATAATAGAATCTTCAAAAAATTCAACTGTTTTGTCATAACAATAGGTGTTTTTATCAGAAGCAGAAGAAATCCAGAACTGTACTTGTTGTGGTTCATATTCGTTGTAATCTTGATTTTTCATTGGTCTATCAACATTTAGCAAAGGCAAAATAATTTCATTTATATCCTCTGCTTTGTGGTCCCGATACTCGTCAAGAATGCCGCAATTCGCTCTGTTCCCTCTTGTGGAATTAAGAGGTGTCAGAATATCCAAAATAGAAGTATTTCTAAAAATCAAGGTATAATAATCATTTGATTTTTTCTCAATCAAAACTTCTCTCTTTAAGAGCGGCAATAACTCGAAAATCTGCTGTATTTTAGCAGAAGCAATCTTAACTGACTGCTGTTTGCCCGGACTACACATGAACTGGTGGCTACCGGGTCTGAAAATAGAAATTAAAATTAAAGCAAGCACGCAAATAAACGATTTTCCGGCAGCACGAGGAGCAATAGTATCAACACGCCCATGCCGCAAGCACGCTCGCAAAAAAGCACGTTGGAAAAGTTTAAGAGAAAATTTAGAACTTCTTGGGGTTATTAAATCCACGACATTGTATTTAACAAGAATCGCTAGTTCTTGCCCTTATGGCTTATAATTTCTTATAAGAGTAGACTATATTATTTTAATTTTCTTTCAATTCGCTTGAATTTACTATATTCATAGTCGTTGAACCTATTAGATGATTAAATCTCCAATTTGGATGCTGATTGCCCATTGTTAAAAATATGAATTTCTCCTTATTTTCATCTCTTTACTTGTTTCTGCTTTCGCTCCTTCATAAAACTATTGTGGCAAAAGAGCTTTAGGGCTTCCCAGCAATTTTAAATTTTTTCATAGCTTTTATCACTATGCTCCTCGTTTGAAGAGGTCTGGATAATTAATCCAATGTTCTAACCATTTCGTGTAAAGTTCATAATTTTCTTCAATTCTTTTTCTTGTCATTAAGCTGCCTTTTTCAACTTCTATTCCATCAATAATAAATTTCTTTTTCGCCACCTTTGCTAATGTTGAACAAGTGTTTTCTATTTGCTCAACAGTAAACATTCAAATCTCTCACCTCTTAATAATCAATATTAAATTCTTCATTATCCTCTTCAGCAAAGTTGCGGCAATCGGCAATAAATTCTTTTTCATCAAAATTCTGTCCACTAAGCTCGGCGGCAATTTTAAGTGATTCAATTCTTTCTCTAATTTCTTCGCCAATGCCGCTTTCATTCACATACATATAACGTGCATAAGCTTTTGTGCTTTGAATCAAAATGTCAACTTCATCACGTTTTATATCTGTGTAATACTTTGGCTTAAAGCCCAAAACTTCTGCATAACTCATTAAATCACTAACACCTTCAAACTCATCTTCTGACTTAATTAACTTAGGACTCAAATTCGCAATTTCAATCAAATCATTATACGCCTTTAAGTCCTTAGAAATATCATCGCCAGCACGAATTTTTTCTTCAAGAATTAAGCTGTAGCGGCACAACTTTAGTGCTTGGTCTTCATTTAGAACGCCAACCACATTAGATGATTCAAGCATTCCTTTATGTAAATGCTCTAAATAGTCCAGCTGCTTTTCATCATACTGTTCGCCCCATTTTTGTCTAAGCTGCTTAACCATTCTTTGCTGTGTTTCCGGCAACGCTTTTTCTACTTTGTCGGCATCTTTAAGCCGCAAATACAAGTCATTATACTCTTGCCATTCCAAAGTCTCATATTCTTTTTGCCGAAAAAGACTACAATAACAGCTAAAAGCATTTTTACCTTTGACGGCGGCAATTTTTTCCCATTCTTCCGGCACAAAAGGAATGTTAATAATTTGACAAATTTTATTAATACTGTTCCAAGATGGGTCAGTAGCAATAATGCTGTTCACGCAATCCCGGCATACTGGCATACTGTCGCCAAGCAACAAATTGTGATTAAGAGCAATGTAATTAGTAGGTGTTTTATCTTGCCCGCATCGTAAACAAATTTTCCCCATAGTTAATCACCTTTTAGTTCCAGTCCTTTTTTAATAAGTTCTGTCAATTTGTCTTTTTGTTTTAGTTCTTTGTTGGTCGCCGCCACATCACGTGCCATAGATAAAAGTAGCCGCTGACGCTTCTTTTCTTGTTGATTGTAGGAATCCAAAATTTCAACCATAAAGTCCTCAAAATTGTCGTTTTCCTTTACCCCCAAAAGTCTGGCAAAACCAACCAAATCCGTAAGCTGAAAATCATCCCTCATTATTTGAAACAATTTTTCCCAATTCTTTCTCATGTCTACGTGCCTCCCTCTCACATTTTTTACATCTGGAATTCAAGCCGTCCGGCAACTTGGATTTGCGTGAAAATTGACGTAGGTCTCTTAGTAATTCTCTGCCGCAAGACGAGCAAATTTTCCATGCCTTATCATAATCTTTACACAAAAACTCATCATAATTCAAATTGGCGGCGGCGGCAATCTTGTTTGTAATACGTCCCCAAATAGTAGAAATATAATTTTCTTGGTGATGAATACCCATTTGTTTTTCTACTGTGGCGGCAATTTCCTTAATTGATTTGCCTTTTTTCTTTTCCTCAATAATTAACAGCTGCTCTGGTGTTAGCTTGGCGGCACTAATATAAAAATCCAAAGTCCAAAGCAAATTGTGAATCAGAGAATCCGGCATTTCTGCCACAAAAGCCTTCAAGTCATAATACGCCAAAATTAACTCATAAATGTGAAATGGCTCTAAAAAGCTAAAATAAAGTTTTTTAGGTGCGGGCATTGCTTTTGCTTCTCTTGTTGAATCTGTTCTTGGAAACTTAAAAGCTGTGTCATCTTCTGTTCGCATTACTCCTCTTGGATATACCGGAAAACCTACGTGCGTTGCTGCTTCCCAATCAAAATATTGTAAGCGATTTGGTGTAGATGTTCTGCGGTCGCCCAAAAGTAAATACTGTTGTTGCCGCAACGAAATTAACTGATGATTTAGCAAATATTTTTGTCTTCTAGTAAGAGAATCGCCATGCTCCTTTAGATAATCAGAAAACTTTTGAATTGTTTCTTGAAGTTCTGCCAAACCTTTAATATTTTTTAGGTCTTTTTCGGTAATTTGTGGCTTAGGTTTTTTGTATGGTGTTAGTGGCTTTAAAGTTGCCTCGTTAAAACCGGGGGTTTCCATTAAAGCTTCTAATGATTCAGGCTTCTTTTTAGACCATGTGTTAAACTTAGTCTTAATTTCTATTTCTTTGCGGTCGACTGAAGAAGTACCGTCCTCATCTTTTCCATATAAAATAAAATCAGCGATTTGTTCTAATTCTTTTTTTGATAACTTATCGAGTGGTAAATTTTTAATTGATTCGCATCTATCTTTTGAATAATAAATGCCGAAATCAAGATAGTAATTCACGCACATCACCTCCTGCAATAATAGTATAACATTTAAAATGGAATGGTGTCAAATTTGGTCCTAATTTTTAAAAATACTTCTGGGAGTTTTTTAGCAGGTCTCGCCGAAAATCAGATTTTTTCCACTTTTTGCCAGAAACAGACCCCCCCCATTTCCGTTATTTTGCACAAAGCATTGTAAACTTTTTAGTTAAAACAGAGAACCCTATTTTTTTTGAAAAATTCTATTGACAAATTGACGGCGGTATGCTATACTATAATCACAGTCAAGGGAACGAACCAGAAACAGCATGAGGGAGGCGAATTTGAACAAATTGTAAATTTCAAAAAAACCCCTTGACAAGTTCGAGTCTATGTGATACAATAGGAACATAGAGAACAAGAGAAGCACAAACCAACGACGGCAGCTTGAAAATTGAATCGTACGCATAGGGAACGAACCAGAGAAGCCGACCGCTTACGGTGTAAGAATAAGTGTGTGCCGCTATATGCTACAATATAGCCGTTTACGAGCTGGAATAGTGAAAGAACAGTTTGGGGTGACCACTGCCCAAAAGTGAGTTTATGAAAGAGGTGAAAAAGAATGATAACATTGATTGATAGACAGGGCAAAGAGTATGAGTTTAGTCCGGCAAACAAAAGTCTGTTAGGCGGTAAAAACAATAGTTTTTACTACCAGTCACACATCGGATTTTTTGAATTTTTGGAAAAAACTGCGGTTAACGATACCGCAAAAATTGACGTGATAGCACGCCCAGAAATCGTGTCCGCTTGTATGATGAATTCACGGATAGGCGGAAAAGCAAATTTCGTAGTTGCCATGAGTGAACCAAAAACGGGGGATATAGTGGAATTTCTTTTCAATAAGGATTTTCCCATTCCGGCGGACTGGATTTCATTTGATACTGTAAAGCAAGAGTTCTTCTTGAGAGCTTCTTCAACCAACTACAAAACCCTTATAACCAGAAAACACAAACTCTTAAGACGTATGAGTGTTTCAGAATTCACAAATTTCTGCGGTTCTGTAAGACAAGCCGCAGACAATGGCGACTATAGCAGAGAACCGCAAAATTTAGGGCATATGCTAGAGATACTACATTGTAAGGGAACGACGGCAGCCGACAAATTGACGGCATGGAATCTGAAAGATAGCAATGCCAAATATGACGGGCAGTATAGTTTCTACTCTGAGGACGGAAAACGTCACTGCCTAACAGTTGATTTCAAGTGTGCTATCTCCATAAAGATTGACGGCACTACCAAAAAAGTCAACGCATACGGCAAAACGCACGGCATAAAGTATACTTGTTTCATGCCTACATTTCTAATGGGTTAAAATCTATAATAACGCTGTCCTATCGGCAATACGGGGAGAAAGTGAGTTTATTATGAAGGCTTATTATGACATTATGACGGATATTCACAAAGCAGCAAAGCAGGGAAATGCCCCACTGGGGGAAATTACCCAAATCATGGAAGACATCGGAGAATGGGCAAAGACAGCGTCTCAGAGAATCATGGCAACTAAATTTTTCCATCCACACGACGAAGAAAATGCGATTTCTGCTTTGGGAGATGCTTTGCTGGGTATGTTTGACACATTCGGCACTGACCCCTTACAAATTGAAAACGGAACAAGCTTCCGATTCGGAACAGTGTTTAACAGCGAGGAACAACCAGTTTTCACAATTTACGGGGCTGAATTCTATACGGAGAATGGCGAGAGATATGACCGTATTTCAAAAATTCCCACGGGTGAAATAGTGTGCTACTGGTATAATAATGCTCCTAGAGGATGGTTCATGAAGTTGACGAACCACAAAACCGGAAAGCCATTCATTTCTGAAATCGAATGAATTGAGATTGACGACTATAAAACCAGATAAACCAGTTGCCACGGGCGATATAATACAAGCGCCCGTGGGCTGATTTTACAAACGCCTACAACAGGCAGAAAGCGAAAAATTACCATGAAATATTCAATCGAAATAGAACAGGCTTACAGTGAATTGACAATCATCGAGCACGATTTCATTTCTTGGATTCTAAGAAATGATTATCATAATGCTATAGAATCAATATGGGGATTCATTGAAGCGTTGAGATTCCATAAAGAGCAAATGCCAGAAGAAGATGTAAAGTTAAAATTCAAAATGATAACTGAAATTCTCCACAAAATTGCCTCTAAACACTGGAAAGAATCCCGTACAGCGTTCTTTAACATTCTATCGGATTATCCCGAAAACCAGCCCGCTTTCTATGAATATGATTTTGTAACGGAAGTCCTTGTTTGTGGAAAATATTTGAGAACTCAAATCATCAAAAATCATGTAGCAATGGTGTTCGATTTTGACGGGGAAGAAACGGCACTGAAATTTTGCTAAAAGCAACCATACAGACAAACAAATTCCCACGGGTGAAAAGCTACCCGTGGGATATACAGAAAGGAAAGTTTATTATGAATTATTATACACAATTATTACTTGAAAACATCGACAACAAAGCCGACCACCTCTTGAAAATGGGGTATGAAAACGGTTGGAGTATTGACCGCTTTATGTTCGAATTCGGAACGCTTCAGCGAAAAATTGAAACCATGATGGCGGCATTTCTCAACCGTCTTCGGTGATGTAGTCATCAATATGTGCTCAGTAAAAACATTCTAAACCATACCGTATACCATAGCAAGAAAAAAGTTATGGTGTGCGGTTCTTTTTTTTTCGGGTCTATCGGTCCCACCCATCAATTCAAAATATTAAATTTCTGTGAACGAATTATTACGGTCCGGTGAATTTTCGTTCATAAAAATATAACATTTTCTTAATATCCATTTTTAACGGTCCTGCCGGAACGCAAAGAAAGAGACAAGGCACGCCCACGGACTTTAGAGAGTTTATTATTATATCTTATATAATATTATATAGGTGTTGAAAAAAGTTGGAAAACGAGTTTCAAAAAGCTGGAAAAAAGAGCTGCGATTTCTCACAGCCCTTGAAAATTTTATTTTACAAAAAAGTATGGAACGCAAATTTCTTCACCGCATTCGTCACACTTTAAGTAAACTCTAACATCTGAAGAGTTCTTTTTTCCATAATTTACCGAATCTACTATTTCAAAATGCCCGCCATCAACGGCGTGGATTCCATGATTGTATTCTTTCACATCTCGATATTTGACGTTATAATAAACGATACCGGAAACAATAAAACCTATAATAGCAATAGCGATTAAAAACCATAAACCAAACATTTGTAATCTTATTTTTATTTGTTCTAACATGGTTATTCTCCTTTCAGTAATAAGAATTTGTTCTTATAGACTATGTCAAGCCTATCAAATTTCCACCATCATTTCATAAACAATGACTTTATCTTTGCCGTCATTTCGTTCGATATAAAACTCTTGTCCGACTAACATTGGAACTCTACAATATGCGTTCTCGCAGTAGACTGGAGTGGTTTCTAAAGAATATACAACTTGATTATTACCGATTTCATTCAGAGTATTGGTTGCCTTATAAAGTGTAGGCAAGTCATTATGTTCGTTCAGATAGTCGAACAACGATTTCTCAACGGCTTTCAAAACATTTTCTATCATTTCTTTTTCCATTTCCATAGTCAATACCTCTTTCTCCACCATTTTATTTGAGTTGTGGTTCTCTTTATCTTATGTTATTATTATAGCACAAGCCGCCTAAAATGTAAATAGATTTTTTGTTAACATCTATGAACAATTTGTTAATTCTGAAAGCTCCATAATACCAAGGTCCTGCTCCCCACTATTTTATTTTGTTATTACCTTATGATATAAATTATTTGAGTTGGCGGCAACCGCTTAATAAATTATTTACTTTTGTTTTCATAAAAGTTTTTTCTGATTTCACGGATATTTAATTTTTATGCGTTATAATAGATATTAGAAAGAAAGAAAGAAAGAAAAGCAACCGAAACCATTCTTAAAAAGGGAGATAAATAACCATGAAAAAATTTATGCTTATTGTTTACGTCATTATTCAAATTATTTGGGCTATTGTAAAATTCTTATTTACTTTAGCTATGTTGGCTTTAGTTATCTATGTAGCTGCTTGTATCGTTAACATTTGGTTTCATAATTCAACTGATTATTCATATGCTGATTGGAATTATTTAGTTAAGATACTCAAAGAATACTCTTATAACTAAAGCATTAAAGAGAATAGGCAGTTGGGAGGGCTGCTTGTTCTCTCTTTTGTTATTCATTGGTCCTTAACTGGGAGATTTAGAACCACATAACATTGCTTTTGATAACACCTTTGGGAGCAAGTATTATCTTTACTATAGTTATATTATATCATAAAGTGTTTAGTGTGTCAACTTTTGTTTTCTATGAGAATTTGGAATTCGATTATTATAAACGTGTCAAATTTTTATACTCCTATTCCGGCATTTTATTTAGACCCCTATAAAATAATAAGAGCCGGCTTAAAATAAACCGACCCCTATTTTTAATTTCCATCGACCCCGTATAAAGTGATTAGTTCGCCACATTTTGAACATTCAAAAGTATAACAATCTCCATATCTACCACTTGTATCTTTATAAATCCATGTACCCCCGTCAATAGAGTGAACACCATTGTTATAAATTTGTGCGTCTTTCTTTTGTTGGTATACTGCTCCCGATACACATAGAGCGACAATGACAATAAAGGTGATTATGTAAGATAAGATAAAAGAACTTACTTTCATTTTTAATTTCCTTTTAAAATAAACCGCAAGCCATTTGATAAAATGAAAATAAAAAGATAGGCAAGAGAAAGCCAACAACACATTATATACATTATAGTTCCTTTCTATGATAGACGGCACTACTGGGATATAGCACCGCCTTATTCTGTTTTATTTATTCGCCTTTCAGTTCAGATAACAGAGCAGTAAGCAATTCTTGCTTCATATCAGCAGGCAAAGCTTTTAACATACTTTTTAATTTCCGCCGTTGTTTTCCCTTTTCTTCGGCTTGCTTTCGTTTCAAATAGTTTTCCCATTCTTCTACATGGGCTTCGCCGTTATACGGATAGCAATACTTTGAAGAGAGTGAAGCTTCATGATAATCAAAACCATCTTTTGAATATCCATAGGTATCTTTCATCTGGATTCTGATGTGAGCATAGAACGGAATGTTATTATCACCTGTTGTTCCACACTTAATTACAAAAGTTGTGTTATTACACTTGCCCACATATCTTTCACCATAAGAATCAGCAATGATTTTTTCAATCTCCGGCATACCCTTTTCATTTCTCCAGTCCATAACATTCTGGTTCATAAAGTTCTCCATTTCTCTGTGTTAATGACTTTAGCAGCTGTCCTTATTACTCTTTTATTATACCATAGTTTGTGGCGTTTGTCAAGTAAACATTTTGTGAACAAGTTGTTCTACATGACGTTAACACCTCTTTTCTTTAGCTTGTGTTATTATTATAGCATAGTTGGCGGCAAATGTTAATAGATTTTTTGTTAAGAATTATGAATGAACTGTTAATTGTTTGGATTGGAACGGTCCGGTTATGCTTCTGTAAAATCATAATAATCTTTTGTAATTCCTGATAGTCTTTCGGCAACCTCTTTTGTTTCAATACAATCTTCTTCAGACCATTTAGATTCATCATACTTTACATAATAATATACTTCCTCTAAATCAAAACATTCTATTTTCCCACCATGTAAATTTATATAATAGCCTGTTTGAAACTTTATTAAGCCAATAGCAGACAATAAAAACAAAGTCTTTTTGATTTTTCTACTGCCTGCCGGACTATTATCTTTGATACCTAATACGTCTTTAATATCTTCATATCTTAAAACTTTACTTTTTCCATTACAAAAGTCTGATTGAATATCTCTATAAGCACAGCATAAAACATATATTTTCATTTCTAATTCAGTAAAATTAAAAACTTTGTTTAATTTTTCTAAAGTAATTTCTGGAATCGGTGTATATTCTTTAGGTCTTTCTATTCTATAGTATGATACACCTTTTCGTTGTTTCCATACTTCTGCTGCTTCTTTAAGTTTAGCATTGTATAATTCTTTTTTATTAACATTACCATTTTCATCCATATAATCAAATTCATTTATTATTTTAAAATGTTGTCCGCCTTTAAAGAATACTAAACCATTAGTTTCTAACTCATATAAATAAACCTTTACTGTTTTTGGGTCTAAACCTGTACATCTTTTAATTTCTTTGAGTTGTAAATCTCTATGCTGAAAGATTCTACCTGTTCCGCCGGGTTCTCTGCCGCCAATACATAGAAAATAAGAATATAATTTTAATGAGTTCTTTTTAATATCTTCTTCTTTCTTTACCATTGCCGCATAAGTTTTTGGTTTAATTTTTTTCATAAATAAATCTCTCCTTTTTAAATATTTTATAGGAACACAATTCCCTATATTACAAGTATAATAATAAAGAATTTTTATATAAAATGTGAAATCGGGAATTTCCAATAGCGTTAAGGGAATTTTCAATAGCGTTAAGGGAATTTTCAACCCCGTTATCGGGAATTTCCAATAGCGTTATCGGGAGAAACCAATAGCATATAGTATTGTTATAGTATTGGGTAGGTCCCGCAAATGAAAGAATTTTTGAATTTTTACTATGAAAAATAAAATGAAAGAAATTCAAGGCAAAATGAAAGTTTGTCAGGTAGGGCAATCTAAACGGTCCTCACGATTTAATAGACTTCAAAATTTTATAATCGTCTTTACTAATTCCAACGGCATTTAATTCATCAACTTCGTTGTAAAATTCTTGTAATGTATAAGCACTGTCTGATAATACATTCACCAAAGTATATTTTACATATCCACCATTAGCTGTTGTAATGGTTTGCGATTTCAATTCAATAAGTCCCCAACCTTGTAATAAAGATAAATAAATATCAATATATCCATAATAACTTGTATCTCTGATGTTATGTCCTAATAGGTCTACAATTTCTTTTCTAACAAAAAATTTTTCTTTACCGTCTTGTTTATGTAGTTTATAATACTTTGAAAGAATAAGATAAGTTCTTAATAAATCAATGCCGACATATTTTCTAAAGTGTAATAAATAATCAATAGTCTTAATATTTGTTTCGGCATAAATCGGCGGTGAAGGAATGTAATAATAATGGTCCTCTTTCCCTAAAGTGTAGATTAAACTATATTCTTGTAGCCTTTCTATTGCCTTATAAAATGTCGGGCGGCTAATATTTAACATTTTAGATACATTTGAAATATTTATATTCTTTTTGTCAACATATCTGTGGTCTTCTTTGCTTGCCATGTCCCACAATGAAATAGATACTAAATAATAATATACAGACCAATATTTATCTGTAATTTTTGAATAGTTTATTTCATTACGACTGTCGTTTGCTAATGTTCTAATTTTCTTTGACATAAAATCACCTTTTTATAATTATTTAGAGAATTTTCTCTATCTATATGTAAAAAAACAATGTTATATTTACAAAAATATCAAAAGTGTAAAATTCAGAATAACGGGGTGTAAAATTCAGAATAATGGTTTGTAAAAATTAGAATAACAGAATGTAAATTTTAGAATAATGGATTGTAAAAACGAGTATACTATTTATCTAATAATATTTATCTATCGAAGAGCAAAATGAAAGTTTGTCAAGTAGGGCAATCTAAACGGTCCTGTGCCGCCAACAAAAAGGACAATAGTTTTTTCAACTACTGTCCCTCTTTTTTTTCTTTTAGTCCCAATAGCTCACAAACTCACAGCCAAATTTTTGCGGCACAATTTCATAGTGTTCATCATCGTGGCTGTCAACCCAATCACAAGCAGCTTTAAAATCATTGAAACAAATTGCCGTTCTGGTTTCATTATATGAACCATCATCACAATGGAACTGAACCGCATAGAAATCACCTTCTTCATAAGACTTTTCAATTTCAATTGTTGTATCTCTTAGAATACCCTTTTTGTAAAGCTTGTTGATGTTGTCAAAAACGAAATCAAAAGGGTTCGTAAAGTTAACATGAATTGCTGCTGCCATATCTTTATAAATAGAAATCGGAACAAATTCGTGCCAACTTTTGTGTGCTGACCGAAAGACTGAATGACCATTCAATACAATTTCCACACCGCTAACTTTCATAATTCTGTTCATAATAAATACCTTTCTGGTTTTTGGAACTTTTCCTTGTTCTTTAGTATGTTATAATTATAGCACAAGTTGACATCAATAGCAATTGAATTTTTATGAACATTTGTGAATAGATTTTAAATTGTTGCGGCTAATGAGCCTATGGTCCCCGCAAGTCGTCTTAACAAATTGTTTATAGACCTTTTAGAAAAAAAATAATGAATTTGGCGGCGACTATGGTATAATAGAAACATAGTAGGAGAGTTGATAAACTCAATAAAACAGAGATTGGAGCGTTTGCTTTATGATGTATGCTATTATGAATGCCGAAACCGATACTTGTATCACTACACAAAGAACAGAGGTAAAGACCCGAAGAAAGAGTGTTGTTTTTTAAATCTTGTTCTTTACAAAATGTATGATTATGCTAGAAGACACACAAACTTAAACACCTCTTAAACATTCCATTGCCGTTCAACAGTATCATCAAGTAAACCATTAGCTGTTTCAATTAATTCTTTTAATTTTTCTTTATATAAGTCTTTATCTGTCTTCACTTCTGCTGTAATTTCTTTTTTAATAATTGCCGTCATTTCATTGTAAGAATCTTTGTCTGTTTTACTTAGATTTTTTCCTAAAGAAAGCAGTTGTTCTTTAAGACTTTCAATAGATTCAATATAAACGCCTGCCGTATTAAATTCTATTTTATTGCCGCCGATGTCTATTAAATAGCCTTTTTCCATTAATTCATTCTTAGCGTTTCTATAAGTCCTATCACTGATGTTAAACTTTTCCATAAAATCTTTTGGACTAAAATAAAATTTATATCCATCTTTGTTTTTTGCCAAATACATATATAATTTTAGACCACTCGCCGACAAAGTATTCGCCGCTTTAAGATATTGATTCCATGATAACATTAGAAATATATCCTCCTTTTTCTCTCTCTTTTTAGTTATAAGATATAAATATTGATTAGCATAGCTGGACAATATTTTTTTCACCTCCTACTTTTATATTATACTGCCTTTGGAAACAAAAGTCAACAAATTCAGAAAATATTTTCTAAAAATAAATACGGTAAATAGTTGCCGAATTTTTAATAAATCTTTACGATAGACTTTCCGTTTTTTAAGAAAGTTTTTACCAGCGGCAATTTTTGAGATGAAAAAGAATACCACAACAATGAAAAAAAATACCACAACAATGAAATTTCTTTCCCGATTTTGGAAAAAATTTTTAAGAGAAATATAAAAATAATAAATATATAATAAATATATAAGAAATGCTTCGTTCACCCACATTAACAATTAATTGCCCAAACCCCATGATAGGGGTTTCTCAACCCCTATCTACCCCCTTAGGGCGTGGAATTACGCCCTAAGAACCCGAATTTCTTGGCAGCTAACGCTGGCAAGTTCATCGCTACGCTTTTTCTTTTTATTTATTTTTCTTTTTTTATTATGTCAAGATATTGACTTATAGTATAGAAATATTATATAATATTTTATAGGGGTTAGGGGTTAGTTAATTAGCTTTTAGAATTTAATAATAATAATTATTATAATATTATATATAATAATAAAT
>CALBKX010000009.1 GCA_937895935.1 uncultured Clostridia bacterium | reverse complement strand
AATTGTTGTTTGGTACTGCAGATGAAAACAATCCAATGAAACTTACTTCAATCACGTTCAACAACTTTGACACAAGCAATGTGACAAATATGACGGGTATGTTCAATTTTTGTACATCCTTGACCTCACTTGACATATCAAACTTTGACACAAGCAAAGTGATAGATATGAGGCTAATGTTTAATCATTGCTCTTCAATTAAAACATTAGATATATCATCACTCAACACAGCCAATGTTTTAGATATGGCAGCGATGTTCCAAATGTGCACTTCACTAACAAGCATAAATTTGTCTACTCTAAATACATCAAAAGTAACAGATATGCAATATCTATTCGCTTTTTGTAATAAATTAACTTCTATACAACTTCATGGTAGTTTCAACACAAGCAATGTGACAAATATGATGAGTATGTTTATTGATTGTTCATCCTTAATAACGCTTGATTTATCAAGTTTCGACACGAGTATGGTGACTAAAATGAGGCTTATGTTTAATGGTTGCGAAAAATTAATTCAACTTGATTTATCAAGTTTTGACACAAGCAATGTGACAGATATGGTGTTTATGTTCATGAGTTGTGAATCCTTGACCACACTTGACCTATCAAACTTCGACACAAGCAATGTGACATCAATGAGAAATATGTTCTCTTATTGTACATCCTTGACCTCACTTAACCTATCAAACTTCAACACAAGCAATGTGACAGATATGGCGGGCATGTTCAATAATTGTACATCCTTGACCTCACTTAACCTATCAAACTTCAACACAGGCAAAGTGAAAGAAATGTGGTATATGTTCTCTAGTTGTTCATCCTTGACCTCACTTGACCTATCAAACTTCAACACAAGCAAAGTGATAAATATGGATAGTATGTTCTCTGATTGTTCATCCTTGACCACACTTGACCTATCAAACTTTGACACAAGCAAAGTGACAAATATGTGGAAAATGTTCTCTAGTTGTACATCCTTGACCTCACTTAACTTAAGCAGTTTCAATACAAGCAAAGTGACAAATATGTGGAAAATGTTCTCTGATTGTACATCCTTGACCACACTTGACCTATCAAACTTCGACACAAGCAAAGTGACAATCATGGAGGGTATGTTCTATAATTGTACATCCTTAAAACAACTTGACCTTTCTTCATTCAATATGGAAAACGTAACTAATAGTTATTCTGATATGCTTGACTTTGGAGGCGCTAATCAAATAAAACTTTTAAAAACCCCAAAAAATGCCCCTGCAAATCTTCCAATTGGTACAGATAGTATTCTTTTCTATAATGGTGCAGTTGTAACATCAGTTCCAGCGGGACTCAAAGAGAGTAGGACATATACCAATGTTATTCCAGCAAATGCCATTTTGCCTAATACATGGAAAGAGGAAGTTGCAAATTCAACTTATATGACAGTTAATGGAACTACAACAACATTGACTCCTACAGCATTAACAAAAATTGCCTTTGAAAAAACCGCCCCAAGTGGATACACAAAAATTGGCACACTTTCAACAGGAATAAATGTTTATCAAAACTCTAATTTAGCAACTGACATCGCCTTTGTATGGGCAGGAACAATTGAAGCCCCTAAAGATAGTGGTTTATTGTTTGGAACAAAAGATGAAACCAATCCAATGCAACTTACTTCAATCACATTCAACAACTTCAACACAAGCAAAGTGACAAATATGAGTTTGATGTTCCAACTTTGTACAGACTTAATCTCACTTAATTTATCAAGTTTCAACACAAGCATTGTAACGACAATGAAGGGAATGTTCTCTTATTGCATAGCTTTAACCACACTTGATTTATCAAAATTTGACACAAAAAATGTAAAATATATGGAGGATATGTTCACTAGTTGTTGCGAATTAACTTCACTAGATTTAAGCAACTTCAACACGGGCAATGTAACCAGTATGAGTAGTATGTTCTCAAATTGTTCCGCATTAACTACGCTAGATATATCTAATTTCAACACCTGCAATGTAACAAATATGGCAAAAATGTTTGAAGGCTGTTCAGCCTTAACCACACTAGACGTATTTAGTTTCAACACCAGCAATGTGACAAATATGAGTACTATGTTCAGCTATTGTTCCGCCTTAACCTCCCTTAAATTGACTAACTTTAACACCAGCAATGTGACAAATATGGAAAAAATGTTTGAAGGCTGTTCAGCTTTGGCAACTTTGAACCTTAGCAATTTTAATACAGGTAAAGTGACAGGAATGGGTTGGATGTTTGCAAATTGTTCTGCCTTAACATCTCTTGATCTTTCATCATTTGATATGTCAAATGTAAGAGGTTATTATATGTACACTCAAATGCTCAACTTTGGTTCGTCTAACCAAATAGAAATACTTAAAACCCCAAAAAATGCCCCTGCAGACCTTCCAATTACAACAGGAAGCACGCTTTATGACATTGAAACGGGAAGTGCTGTGTCACCAAAACAAGTTCCGGCAAATTTGACAGAAAGCAGAACTTATACTAATGTGGAACCAAAGATCTTAGACTCAGATTGGAAAACACAATTAAGTAATGGATTATTATTTAATGGTACAACAACTAGTATTGATCCAACCACTATCACCAAGATTAACTTAGAAAGAGCACCTCTAAATGGCTATACACAAATAGGTGTATTGACTGGTGGAGTGGCAGTGTATAGAAATAGTTCTAACGCAACTGAAATTGCTCTTGTGAGTGAGGTTTTGATTAAAGCACCAGTTGATAGTACAAGGTTATTTAGTAAGATTACTGCATTGGAGAGTATAATATTTAACAACTTTAATACTTTAGAAGCTACAAACATGAACGCAATGTTCAGTTCAAATCCAAATCTTTTGAGTGTAGACCTTTCTTGTTTCAACACATCAAAAGTAACAGATATAGCGGGAATGTTTAATGGAGATTCAAAACTTGTTTCTGCAAACTTATCTAGTTTTGACACAAGTAATATGACGACAATTGATTATTTATTTGGAAATTGCCCTAGCTTAGAAAGTGTTGATTTATCTAATTTTAATACTCAAAAAGTAACCGCTATGCATGGAATGTTTAAAGACTGTTCAAAATTAAAAAGACTTTCATTAACAAATTTTGACACATCAAAAGTTACTAAGATACAAAAGATGTTCTACAATTGTTCATCATTGGAATACTTAGATATAAGTAGTTTTGATTTATCATCAATAGATTTTTCTTTTTATGAATCAGCGATTGAACGAGAGCTGGTAAGAGTTTTCTATAACAATAAATCTATTAAAACATTAAAAACTCCTAAAAAAGGTGGTACATTATTGTTGTACGGGAGTAATCTTTATTATAATAATGAAAGGGTAACATATATATGTAGCGGTTATGGTGAAAGCTTGACTCTCACAAATACCCAACCATTAAATAAAAATTTCCCTTCAGATTGGAAAAGTAGTGTAACAAACATGCCAAATATTATTACTTCAAGTTTAACTAAAATTAAATTAATACATGACATGCCTACCAGCGACTATTCTCAAATAGGGACATTAAGTAATGGAATTAAAGTTTATAAAAACAATTCAGTTGCAACTGACATTGCATTTGTTTGGGGAGGCACAATAAACGCCCCAACAAATTGTT
>CALBKX010000008.1 GCA_937895935.1 uncultured Clostridia bacterium | reverse complement strand
ATTTAACCGTCACTTGGTGGTTAAATGCGAAGCTCAAAGTGAAAGCAAACATTTATATCTTTGCAAATTGTGAATTATATAAATGATAATAAAAGCCTTTCTTTTCTAAAAGTTCCATGTGCGTGCCTTGCTCAATCACATTACCTTTATTCATAACTAATATTTTATCAGCATTTTTTATTGTCGAAAGCCTATGAGCAACAATAAACGAGGTTCTGTTTTTCATTAGAGTGTTAAACGCATCTTGTATTTTCAACTCAGTTCTAGTATCAATATTGCTTGTCGCTTCATCCAATATCAACATTGGCGGTTTTAACAACATCACTCTTGCAATGCAAAGCAATTGCTTTTGTCCAGCAGATAAATTACCGCCATCTTCTGTAATTTTTGTTGCATATCCATATGTTAATTTGTTTATAAAATCATCCGCACCAGCTTTAATGGCAGCTTCTTTTATTTCTTCATCGGTAGCATTGGGTTTCCCATATGCAATATTCTCTCTTATAGTTCCAGAAAAAATCCAAGTTTCTTGTAAAACCATACCATATTTATTTCTTAATGAACGTCTAGTAACTTGCGTAATATCAGTTTCATCAATTAAAATTGCCCCGCTGTTTACATCATAAAATCTCATTAAAAGATTAATAAGTGTTGTTTTCCCACATCCTGTTGGTCCAACAATAGCGATTTTTTCGCCAGGTTTAACTTCCAAATTAAAATTTTGAATTAAATTTTGTTTAGTATTGTATGAGAAATCTACATTTCTTATGCTAACATTACCATCCGTGCTCGCTAAATCGGGCAAATTATTATCCATCGGTTCATCTTTAGCATCCAAAATCATAAAAATACGCTCGCAAGATGCAAGTGCTGCTTGCAATTCAGTAAACTCTGAAGACAACTCATTAAATGGTTTTCCGAAGGAATTAGCATAACTTAAAAAACTAGAAATTAAACCAACCGAAATTCCTCCTGAGGTTATTGCTAAAAAACTACCCACAAACGCAACCATAATATAAACAAAACCATTTATAAATCTAGTTGCAGGATTGCTTAAGTTTGAATAAAATTCTGCTTTTTCAGCAACTTTATAGTAATTTTTGTTTATTTTTTCAAAATTTTCTAATGCAGTTTTTTGATAATTAAATGCCATTACAAGTTTATCACCACTGATTAGTTCTTCCAAATATCCATTTAAATCTCCCTCATTTTTCGCTTGTTGAGTGAAAAGTTTATATGATTTTTTTGCAATGTATGCTGCAATTATCAAACTTATAGGAGTTAAAACTAAAACGACTAAAGCTAATGGTATATTTAATACAAACATGAACACAAGTGTAGCAATAATTGTTACAACGCCATTGGTTACACTGGAAATCCCTTCTAAAAAACCATCAGTTAATAAGTCAACATCGTTTATCATACGACTTAGTAAATCGCCATGTGCGTTTCCATCTAAAAATTTTAATGGCACTTTATTAAATTTTTCAAATATTAATTTACGCATATGTTCACTAGATTTAAAACAATAAACATTGGTAAAGTAATTTGCAACCCATGTGAATATTACATTTATTAATATACATACACTTACCCAAATTAAATTTTGCCCCATTAAAGCAAAATCAACTTCGCCCGCTGATACGATGCAATCAATTGCTCGTCCAGTGTATATTGGAACTAATAGTTCAAAAAAAGTTTGTATTAATATTGCAAATAATGCAATATATAAATAATTATGATATGGTTTACCAAATTGTATAATTAATTTTGCATTTTTTAATGCTTGTTTAAATGAAAGTTTTTTCTTTTTGACACTATTTATTGTTTGAATTTCACTAACAATTGGACTTTCTTCTTCCAAAGGAGTGTTTCTTAAAGTTTTGGAAGTTTTTATATCTTTTTTTGTCATTCCTAAACTGCCTCCTCTTTATTTTGAGAATTATAAATTTCTTTATAAACTTCACATTTTTTTAACAAATTTTCGTGTTCACCTACTCCAACAACATTACCATTATCTAAAACAATAATAATGTCAGAATCTTTAATAGAGTTAGTTCTTTGAGATACAATTATCTTAGTAGTATCTTTTAATGTTACAGACAATGCATGACGCAAATTATAGTCTGTTTCAAAATCAAGTGCAGAACTAGAATCATCTAAAATAATAATTTTAGGTGAGCCAACTAATGCCCTTGCAATAGTAAGCCTTTGACGTTGTCCCCCTGAAAAATTTGTCCCTCCACGCTCAACTTTACTTTTTATGCCATCAGGCTTTTCGCAAACAAATTCATACGATTGACTTATTTTTAATGCTTTAATTAACTCTTCTAAAGTAGCATTGCTATCTCTAAACTTTAAATTGCTTTCAATTGTACCTTTAAATAAAGTTGGGTTTTGTGGAACTATAGATACATAATCACGCAAACTTGCTAAATCATATTTTTTTATATTAATTCCATTAATTAAAATCTCTCCAGAAGAAACATCATAAAATCTTGGCAAAAGATTAACCAAAGTACTTTTGCCACTGCCAGTCCCTCCAATAATTCCAATTGTACTTCCCGCTTCAATTTTTATTGAAAAACCATTTAAAATATACTTGATTTTATTATACGAAAAACTAACATCTTTAAATTCAATATTGCTAGGCACATCTTTTGTTAAAATAATAGGATTTGAGTTGTTTTTTATTGAAGGCGACAAAGCAAAAACTTCACTAATACGTTTTATACTTGCTCCCGTTCTTGTATAAGTAATAATAAGCCTTGCAATTGCTACCAAAGCAATAGATATTTGTGTGAAATAGTTTATGAATGAAATAATTTTTCCTTGAGAAAGTGCACCAACGTTTACCCTAACACCGCCAAAGTAAATTACTGCAATAACGCCAAGATTAACAAATAAATAAAGTAAAGGTTGCATAATAGCGGAAAGTTTACCTATTTTTAAATTACTATGAGTAAATTCAGCATTAACTTTTTCAAATCTTTTCTTTTCATATTCCTGCTTGTTAAACGCCCTAACCACTCTGTTTCCTGAAAGATTTTCACGCGTTACATTACTAACTTTATCTAAACGTGTTTTTGCTTCCAAATATATAGGTGATGCTTTTTTCATAATAAAAATAACAATAAAAGCAATAATAGGCATAACAACCAAGAAAATAAGCGACAATCGTGCATCAATAATTATTGAAGCAATAGTTGAACCAATTAATAGAAATGGAGCCCTTGCAACTTGACGAATTGTCATTCCAATAGCATTTTCCAATTGTTGCACATCATGAACAATTCTGTTTGTAAAAGACATCGTTGTGTACTTATCTTTTTCAACACTGCTTAGAGAAGTTATATGTTGATACATATCCCTTCTTATGTCCATTCCCACACCCCTACTAACTTTTGAAGCACATTTAGAACATCCAATAGCACAAACAAAGCCTATTAAATTCATAATAATTATTATAACGCTAAGTAAAATTATATATCTTTTATCATTGTTTGGAATTCCTTTATCTAAAATAAAAGCGACTAAAATAGGTGTAATTATATCAAAAATAGCCTCTAAAAACTTAATAGTTGGACCCAAAATTGTTTTCCATTTATATTTTTTTAAATAATTTGTCAGTTTAAACATTTAAAAAGTATCTCCAAAATTAACTAGGTTTTATCTCATTTATATTTTCAATTATTAGTATATGAAAATTTTAAATTATAAGCAAATTTTTGACAAAATTTTAAACTTAATTTAAAAAGATGACACTCTTGTTTCTTAGGTATTCAAAAATTGCAATTTAAATATTATCTAACGATAGCCCCCTTTTTCAATTTTCCATAATGCTTAATATTTACAGTTTATGTGTCATCCTCCAAAAACCAAAAAATTACCGCACTTTTCATTCATTTTGTTTCGATTACCATAAAAAAAGCAAAATCTTAATTGCTTTACGCACCGATTTTGCCTAATTTTATCCTATTAATTTATTTTAACAAATTTAATTATCTTTCCATACTTGCGTTAATTTTTGAATAATGTCTTTGTAAAATGTTTATTATTTCTTTAATTTCATTTTTAGTAAGATCTTTTTTGAAGAAATCATCAATAATTAATTTCTCATCAACTTTATTAAAATTTTTAAATAAATCTAAAATTCTTTCTATTTTTACATCGTTGCTATTGGCTTTTTTGCCATAATTACAAATACAATTTGCAAAACTGCCTACTTCTCCATATGTCTTAATATCATTGCCAGATGATAACGAAGCAATGTATTGTGCACCTTTATTAAAAGTTTCTAAGCCATAAACTATTTTCTTTAACTCATATTTTTTATTTGTTAAAATTTCATTTGCATAAATCTTGTTATCTTTATTTGTAATAATCACAGGTAAAATTTTACCATCAAAATATAAAATATCAATATCTCTAACAGAATACATTTTTTCCATAATAACCTCTACTTATTATAATTAATTTAATTTTACCACATATAATTAAAAATTACAATATCTAACTATAAAATTTTTGAAAAAAATGAAAATAACTTAAAAAATAGAGTCAACATACTTTTTATGTAACTCTATTTTTAAATCAGAACTAATTTTAAATTAATCTTTAAAATACCCTATATTGGATGATTGCTTTGGGTTAAAACTAAAATTGCAAATTGAAGCAACTAAAGGATAAATCCCAAAAGTCAAAATATTAAGGAAAAAATAAGCACAAGTTCTAGATTTCCATCCATTTGGCTTTAAATTTGTATGATTAATAATAAAACTACCAATGAACCCTAAGAAAAAGGTCAATAAAAATCTAACTGCATTTTTCCCATCATTTGAAGATAAAAGCTGTTCGTTTTTTATTCTACAACCACAATTAACGCAAATTTCTGCCTCATCATTTGTAAGATGTCAAGAAGTTTTCTTACATTTGTGGGAATAATTAATGTATGGAAACAGAAAATAAATTTAAAGACATATTAAAAGAATTAAGAACAGAAAAGAATATAGGGCAAGTTGAACTTGCAAAAACCATAGGAGTAAGCAAAGGAATTATTAGTATATGGGAAAACGGACTTAGAAAACCAAATATGTATTCATTAATTTTGCTTGCAAAATATTTTAAAATTTCAATTGACGAACTAGTTGCACTAAAAGAACTTTAGCAATAAAAATAATGTTATCGGCAAGTGGCAATTTATTTGTCATTTATAAGGATTAAAAGAACAAGCAAGTTTGTTCTTACGTAAATAAACAAAAGGAGGCTCCAAAGCGAAAAGCAAAGTGATATTGATTTACAAAAAATATAATATTGTTTTAAATTATAGGCGTTATTCAAAAAAAATATATGAGCAAACTTAATTGCTCATATATTTTTTGGTTCCTTGGCAAT
>CALBKX010000007.1 GCA_937895935.1 uncultured Clostridia bacterium | reverse complement strand
TATATATAATAATAAATAATAATATTTAATATAAATAATAATAATAAAAAGAAAAGAAAATATAAAAAGAAAAGAAAAGAGCGTAGCGACGAATCGGACTGCGATAGCAGGACGAAAATTTGGGTTGTTAGGGGTGTAATTTCACACCCCTAACGGGGGTAGATAGGGGTAGAATACCCCATATCCATTAGACGGCAATTGCTTTAAAAAATTATTATAATATATAGAGAAAAAGAAAGGTCCGGATTGGCGGCAATTCATAAATAGTTTACATTTCTTTTAGAAAAATATAATTACTTTGGGAATTAAAAATGCTATAATAAATATAGAAATTAAAGAGAACTATTTCTACTGAAAGAAAAATAAATAAAAAGAAAGCTGGTAAACTATCATGGAAAAAACTTTTGTAAAAACAAACGAATACTTTATGGAGTTCAATTCCTATTTAGAGGACTTACAGAACGAATCAAAAAGGTTGTCCAAAAAGCAATCTGAATTAGATAAAGAGCAGCAAAAAGTTTTACATTGGATTGAAGCAAATGGTGAGTTGGCAATAGAAGAGAAAGCTGAACAATATGATAGACTTTATAACATAAGAATAGAAAGAAGAAAAATAAAAGATTCTATCTGGCAGATTCAGCAAATTTTAAAAAGAATTAAAACAAAACCATTGCCGCCAACAACTGAAATGAAATATAATTTTGACTAAAAGAATAAAGAGGGCTTGCCACAAGTCCTCTGTTCTGTTGCTTAACAAAGGTCCGGACTGTTGTTCACAAAAAATTAACAAGAAAAAAGTTGACAATAGAAAAAAGATGTGTTATAATAAATATAGAAAATGAAAGAAAGGGTGTTAAAAGCTATGATAAATTTTTCGTTTGAAAAGAATAAAAACATTTACGATATTCGATATAAAGAATGGGAACTTTGTATTGATATTGAAAAAGAAATTATAGTTAATAGGAAGACGGGAGAAATTATTGATTATGAAACTATGAGAACAACGGTATTTGAAGACTTGTCTAAAGCATGTGATGAAAAGGGGCGTATAAATTTTCTTTCTAATCTTTCTAATCTTTATAAAAAAGCAGATAAAACAGGAAAAAGTAAAATTTATACCACTATGGAAGTCAGTATTTTGGAGATTATTGGATGTAATAAGAGAAAAGAATTTTTCTTTTCTGAAATGCGTAAAAAAGATAAGCTTTATTCTTTAGCAATTTCTAATCCAAATTTAAGTATTTCTATACATTATAACGGCGACGTTCCAGAAAGATTTGTGGACTTTTGTTTAAAGAATGGCGTAACACTTGGTAATGATAGTTATAAGGCTTTCCAATTAAGTAAAAAAATTAACAATTATCCAGAAGATGTTAGACTATTGGTAGCACAATTTGATAAAATGATAGACGACAGCAAATTACCAAAAGAATACGTCGTAAAAATTTTAAGATGTTATAAAAACAGTCTTTTAAAGTATGGCGAATATACTCTTGGTGGTCGTTATAGGCTTTCTGATATATTTTTTGGTGTAGCTGATTATCCAGAATTAATCAAGTTAATAGATACCCAATCTTCTTTTGCTTTAGCAGGAAAAGCAGTAGTAAAAAATTATAAATTATTAAAATACCAAGAAGAGCAAGAAAGAATCGAAAAGAGTCAAAAGAGAATTAAAGAATTAGAAACTTTGATTTATAGAGATTATTGCTTTATTGTGCCGACAACACTAAAAGAATTCGTGGATGAGGGTAAACAGCAACATAACTGTGTAGGTCATTTTTATAATAATTCTATGAGTAAAGGAGAAATTTTTATTTATTTTATTAGAAAAAAGAATAAGTCGGGAGAGAGTTATATTACTTGCTGTTTTAATGTAAACGGGAATGAAACAAAAGAAGCAAGATACAAATTTAATGATAGTGATATTAGAAGAGAAGATAAGGAGGCAATTCACAAGTCAGAAGATTTTATCAAAAAGATTGTGAAAGAAAAAGGGATTGAAACAAATAAACCCGTCTTTTGAATTTTAAAAATTATAGGACTTTCAGAAATGGGAGCCCTATTACTTTACAAAGCTATGGTCCTGACAGCTAAAAAAAGAGCGATAGGAGAACCTACCGCCATTTTTGTTTTAATTGTTTTCTTTTCTAATGTAAACGGTTATATTACTATGTAATCTGATGACACTATTGCTTTCTTCTTTGACTAACTCATACAAAACATCATTATTTTTAGAACAACCACAACATCTTAACGGCAGTTTTAAACTTTTTGCCATATAAAAAATTTCTCCAATTTTTAATTCAGAAGCAACAATTTCTACAAAACTATATTTTTCTTTTGGCTCAGCCCATCCCATATACTTATGACAGCAAATAGCAAAAGCAACATAAACGTCTTCTTTATCTTCTGAATGTTTTCTTGACATCACAATTTTTCCAGTTTTCCTGTTATATAAACAATAAATGCCATCTTCTAATTTAACAAAACTCCAGCAAATAGAATTAAATTTACAACTTAATCTACGTCCATATTCCGACAAATCATCCACATAAAAATATTTCTTTTCCATAGCATAAGCCTTTCTGGTTTTAAGAACTTTTCCTTGTTCTTTAGTATGTTATAATTATAGCACTTTTTCGGGCATTTGTTAATAGATAAAATGTGAACAATTATTAAGAAACTTTAAAATATGGCGACTAACAGAATCAAGGTCCCCGTGTTTCAATTTACAATTATTTCATAGTTCTTTTAGAAAAACATAATTACTTTTGGAGTGCGATGTGATATAATTAAAACATAGAAAGACGGCTGATAAAGTCATTAAAAAAAATGTATTCTATTGTTTCTACTTATTATGAAGATTCTTATAAAGATTTTTGTGATAATTTCGATGATTACATTGCTTTTGTGGGGTTGTCTGATGGATGCGATTGTGATACCACGGAAGAATTCTATAAAGATACATTAGAGGGGCAATAGAATGCTTATTCTATGCCGTGTTTCATAAGGAATGGGACATAACAGAAGTAGAAGCAGATTATTTTAACGTTCAAGAATGGGAAGATAATGAAGAGCCACATATTTCTGTTGTTTTTCCAGTTTCAGATTATGATTCAGCTGTGAAATACTGTCGTGAAAATGATATAAGTATTAACAATATTGTGCCGCAAAAGTGGGACTTCATAAATATTTAGATTGATTATAATTTGGGGAACTACAACAGTTTCCCTTTCTTGTAGTCTTACTACGGTCCGCATGGCGGCAACAATTCCTTAATCTTTTGTTCTAAAAGAATTAACTTGACTTTTTGGGAAAAATGTGCTATAATATAATTACAGTAAAGGAAAGGAGCGGTTGAAATGGAAAATTCAATTGCCGTGGCTTTAGTTCTATATCGTTGTGGGAGAGTTTCAAAAGCTGAAATATTGGGTTTACTTTTGGAATGTAAACGATTAGAACAAGAGCACAAAGAAAAATCTGCCATCTATAGTAGCTATGCTGAATACTTAAAGAATGCTTTAGAAGACTGAAAGGAGAACTAACTATGATTAGATTTTCTACTGTTATTTATTTCTCTTGCTTCAAGTATAACAGACGGCTTTATATTAAGACTGGTGAAACAACCGCAAGAGATGTGATTACAAAGGAAACAATTCAGATTCTGAAAGATGAATATGTCTACATTTTTTAAGGAGGAAATAGAATGCCGACTATTTATTTAATGATTGGTGTGCCTGCATCTGGAAAGACCACGTGGGCACAAAATAAATTAAAAGAATTAGACAATGCGGTTTACATTGGTTCTGATTCTATTAGATTAGAACTATGGGGAAATGAGCAAGACCAACAGCACAATAGAGAAACTTTTCAAGAAGTGTTCAATCGAGTAGCAAAAGCAGCAAAAGAAAGAAAGAACATTGTTTATGATGCAACAAATATTAGCCGAAAAGAAAAAGAAAACATTCTAAAGCTGTTAACTAATGATTATACGAAAATTGGTGTTAAAATGTCCACACCGATTAAGGATTGCTACAAAAGAAATTTAAAAAGAAATAGAACAGTGCCGGAAAAAGTCATTGGTAAAATGGAAGTTAGAATGACTTATGATATGGATTTATTTGATGATTATTTGATTGTTTACTGAAGAAATAAAAGGGCTTTCAGAAATGAAGGCTCTTTTTTGCTGTTATAACAACAAAAACGGTCCCGACTGGCGGCAATTTGTTAAGAGCATCGTTTTATGGTCCTTGCGGCACAAAAAGAGGGGACAGGCTATTTCTAACCTATCCCCATTTCTTTTATACCTTTTCTACTTCTGTATTTACGCTAAATGTAGCATACTTTCCTTCATAACCAATCATTTCAGCATTCACAAAATTACCACTTTTAGTGTATCCCAAAAAGCGGAATCTGTGTCCACAATACATAAAAGTATCAAGTGTTTCAAGTTCTCCAATCTTTACCTTTGGATTCTTCTTTTCTTCCGGCAAATCCCAACCCTTCATTCTGTGATAAGCATAGGTAAAGCCAATGCTAAAATCGAATTCGTCATCTTTATGGCAATGAGCAGCCCACGAAAGCCCCCGTTCAGTATCTACAATCATAACCGTTCCAGCTGGCTTGCTTACAAGCAATCCCCAACGAACAGAATCTTGAAACATAGGAACGTTTTCAGCAACACACTTTTCACAATAGTCGCTCAAGTTCTTTACATAATAAGCCATAAATAAAATCTCCTTTTAAATAAGTTGTGGTTAAGAGTGTTTCCCTTAACTCTGTTATTATTATAACACGTTTTTGCTGATTTGTCAAGTAAACATTCTATGAACAATATCACATTTTCTATCAGTTCCTTCCCTTAACTTTCTATATTAATTATAGCACAGGTTGCCGCCTAAATCTACTACATAATAAGAAATATTTTTTAACTTTTTGTTAAGGATACAGAACAAAGGTCCGCAGCCCGCAGTTCACATACAATTTACAATTATTTAAATAAATGTCTGTTTACTTTGGGAACTGGATGTGCTATAATTACTATAGTAAATTAAAGAAAAGAGGAAATTTCAATGGAAACAAAAATTGTATTTGATTTGGATGGTACGTTATATGACTTATATGGTAATAACTATATGAACGCTATCGAAAGAATTGAGCGTGAAGAAGTAGGTATGTTTTCAAAAGAAGAAATGCTTATGGTTGAACGAAAATCTTTTGATACTATCATTAGCAAACTTTTGGGAATCGGTGTAAAATTCGCTGTTTCAACGTGGTTGCCGAAAAATGTTAGTGATGATTACTTAAAAATTTGCTATCAAGAGAAAATGAAATGGATTAAAAAGAATTTGCCGTTCATTTCTGAAATTGCTATTGTGAACTTTGGAACACCTAAATTTTCAACAATAGAAAGAACTGATGAAATGTGGTTGTTCGATGATAATAGTAATGTGTGTCGACAGTTCAGAGAAGATGGCGATGGAACTTTTCAGAAAAATGGTAAAATTGTTTCTAAAGTATCCACAGTTCAAGTGAATTTCAGAGGGAAAAGAAATGTGGTTTATCATTTGGAACAAATTTACAAGGCTAAAACAGGTTTCAAGAGCTTTATTTAAGGGGAGGAATTATGAAATTTTTTAATCTTTCAGAAGAACAAACTATTGATTTAAGCGAACTCGATTTTGTTGATGAAATGTTAAATGGTGATGTTTGGAATTGCGTTGAAGAGGATTCTCAAAAGCTAACTGAATTCTTTACCATGGCGAATAAGTTAACAAAAGTCAAAACCGATTTATCCGACTTTATTTCAAACAATGATATTTTGAATGGACTTTTGGCAAAAGAACCATTTACCACTTTTAACAATCAATTTTGGCTCTGTTCAGACCTAAAAGAAGAATTGATTAGTGAAGTGGAATTTCTAAAAGAATATTGCTAAAATGTGGCGGTGAGTTGTCATGACTTGCCGCCTTTCTATTCAAGGGATTAAAGGTCCTGCTAGCTGTTCACAAAATGTTTACTTGACAATTTGATAAAAGTGTGCTATAATATAAGAGTAGTAAAGAGAACCACACTCAATCAAAAGTGGAGAATAGGAGTTTTTATCATGAGATTTTTTGACCATACTGAAAACACAATTGTAAACTTGAACGCTGAAGATTTTGTTGATTATATGCTTTCTGATTTTCATGTTATGGAATGTAAAGTTGACGATTTATCAAAAGTATGTGCTTATTTTGATAATGTAGCAAAGTTCAGCAAAAAGTCTTTAATGATTCCAGATAGCTTGTATTTGGATATGATGATTGATATTTCTGATGGACGGCAATTTTGTTTTAATGAAGATGGTTTTGAATTCTTTGAGTATTAAGAAAGTGGGCGGTGAGTTTTATAACTTGCCGTCTTTTTTTCGTTTACGAAAGGTCCGCAACTCTGTTATAGAAATTTTTGGCGGCACATTTTAATGAATTGTTCATGATTCTTTTAGAAAAATATAATTACTTTTGATTCTGGATGTGCTATAATAAATATAGAAATTAAGAAAGCTGTTAGACAGCGGAAAGAGGAACTAAAATGAACATTTTGACCATGAAAAAGAACAAGGGAACTATTGAAGTAAAGACAGACCGCCGACTTTATGTTATCGACTTTTTGAATGACAAGATTTTGTCTAATGGAAAAGAAATTAAAGCGTTGCCGTCTGATGTGATTCAGTTTTATTCTAAGTGTCGCCGTTCTCATGCTTATGATAGGGAAACTTCCTTACTTTCCTCCTTAGTTCATAAGAGTGGTAATAATTTTAAATACTATCGTGAAGCAGAAAGTTTCATCTCTATCGCTATACAGAATTTAGATTTAGAATATCGTGTAGATTTAACAGATATGTGTAATTTAAAATTAACAAAAGACTATTTAGAATGGTGTAGAGAACATGAAAAGACTGTTTGTTTGAGAACCATAGATAGATATTATCGAGAGAAATTAGAAGATTCTATTCCAAAAGAATTAAAACCATATTATGTTATGATGAATGATTATGCTACAACAAAAAATATAAATAAAGAAACACTTTTTAAATTATTGAAAATTTTAAAGTATACTGTCTATCATTTAAGAGCAGATGAAGCAATAGATGATATTAAAGAAATCGGCGAATTAGTAGATGTATTAACGACAGATGAAAGTAAAAAGCTGTTAAATACTAATCGCACAGTATCTCAAAATTACAGAATCATTGAACAGCAAGAATTTGTGGGTAATAAAGCTTTTGAAAACACCTTAAGAAAGCTAAATTTTATGAATGGTAAATGTTTTGATGATTATATTGTAGTAGTTCCACAAAACGTCATGGATTTAATAGACGAAGGTTTTCAACAAAATAATTGCGTTGGATATTATTATAATGGTAGTATAAGAAATGGTGACGAATATATTTTCTTTTTGAGAAAGAAAGATAAGCCGGAAAAGAGTTATATCACTTGTCGTTATTGTATGTTTACAAAAAAAGTAGAAGAAGCAAGATGTAAAAATAATCGTGATGTAGATAGTACTGCTGCAGCAATTATTTACCGTATTAATGATTTAATTAACGATACCTTGTAAAACAAAAGCATTCGGGAATTGAAAGATTCCCGTTTGTTTTTTTCGCTTGCGAAAGGTCCTGACTAACAATTCTAATGTTAACGGTCCGCAGCAAAAAGAGAGTTTAACCCCTCTCTTTATCATATTTTTCTTTTAATGCTCTCCATGGTTGGCGGCAATTCCACACTAATTTCTTTTTAGTCTTGAATGCTTTCAAAAGAATAGATAATTCAATTTTAGAATCTTCTAAAGCGGTATGCTCTTCTATAAAATCATTTTCATCAAAAAGGTATCTATAGACAATTTCGGCTTTTGAAATTGGGTTGCCTTTCTCTGTTAAATAATTGTTCTTTTCAATAAAATTAAAATAGTTTTTAGATAATAATTTGCTATAAACAATTGCCGACCAAATACATTTAAACATAATATCTAATTCTTTAATACTTTCAGCCCCAAAAAGCTTACTTAACATTCGACTATCAAAAGGACAATTATATGCCCAAATATCAGATACTTTATTTTCTATAATATCATTTCTTAAAGTATCCAAAATTTCTTTCTTGTCTTTTATATAGAAATACTTTTCGGTTTCAAGTATTTCAGAAGCCCCACGAATAACAAGTTCTTTTGCTGGTTCACAATCAATCACATTTTCAATGATTGCTGGCAAATAGGCAAAATTTCTTTCTGAATAGATTTTGCCGTTTCTATCAGCTACAACATAGCCGATATTATACGGATTGTGAGAACTCATGCCTTCGGTGTCTAATACAATAATCTTTTTCATGCGGTTTTACCTCTTTCTTTCGTTTTACTATAGTTCTATTATACACTTTTAAAATTAACAAGTATACTGGTTTTTGTGAACTTTTTGTTTCGCTTGCGAAAAGGTCCGCAACCACCGTTTTCGTCAAAATAGACAAAAAATTGCGGCTATTGTTGAGAACTTTTGGCTTGACATTTGGGTGAAAGTGTGCTATAATGTATATAGTGAAAGAGAGAAAGAGAGGTAAAGAAAAGAACGACCGCCAACCGAATAGAATTAGAAAGGAATGGTAAAGAGTTCATAAAAAGTTAACTTGACAAATTGAAAAAAGTGTGCTATAATATAAGAGTAGTAAAGAGAATGACAGCTGATAAAGTCGTTAAAACAGAGATTGGAATTATTTTATGGAAAACATGATTAACTTCACACAGGATGCTTCCACCACTAACAACCAGATGAAAACCATTATCAAGCAGAAAATGGTTGAGTTCTTCATCGAATCGTTGACAGAACAGTTCGGTGAAGAAAATGTTCACATGTTGCGGACGGGTTCTAACAGCTTGACGAATGAAATCGGTTTCAAGGTTTCTTTGACTGATTCAGACGGATTCCCACAGGATGTTGTAATCACTATTGACCCGAAAGTCAAGAACTGGTTTGAAAGCGTTCGCTCCAAACAGCCTGTTCCATCGTTTGACTTTGAAGAAGCCGCCGCCGCTTATGACGATTATGTAGTAGCAAAAGAAAACACTAAAGCGGCGAATGCCCGTAAGAAAAAAGAAAAGATTGCCCGTGATATTAAAGCAAGAGCAGAACGGGCACAGAGAAAAGCAGATGCCTTAAAAGAAGATATTCCGGAATCAGAAGAAGAATAAAATATAATTTTAAATAAACCGTTAAGGGATGCCCAGAAAATGGGTGTCCCTATTTTTATTTTACGTATGGTCCCGGTCGGCGACAATTCACAAACAAGTTACAATTATTTAAAGGAATGTCTGTTTACTTTTGAATCTGGATGTGCTATAATTAATACAGAAATTAAGAAAGCTGTTAGAACATAAACGGCGGAAAGAGGAACTAAAATGAAAATTGTATCTATGGAAAAGAACAAGGGAACAATCGAAATCAAAACTGAAAGAAGATTCTATGTTATCGACTTTTTGAATGACAAAATTTTGTCTAACGGGAAAGAGATTAAACAATTGTCAAGAGATTTGCTTCAATCTATTTACTTTTATCACAGAAATCAACTTGAACTTTCAAATTTTGGAAAAGAAACAATTTTGTCAAAATTTATTCTTTTAAGAGAAAATGACTTAAGAGCCTATCGTGAAGATGAAGCCTTTCTTTCTATGGCTTTACAATATCCGGAATTAGATTATGAAGCAGCTTTACCTAGATTTTTTACAATTCGGCATAAATTAACAAAAGATTATTTAGAATGGTGTAGAAAAGAAAAAGAGCCCGTATCTTATGAATCTATGCATAGATATAAAAGTATTAAACTTTATAATTCCATTCCAAAAGAGTTGAAACCGTATTTCGCTATTATTTCTTCAAATAATCTAACGGATTTATCAGAATTAAAAAATTCAACTTTATTAAAACTTTTAAAAATTGCGAGATATAGTGTTTTTCATACAGAGAATCCAGACTTTATATGTTCGGGCTTATCCCGTCTTATTCATTATTTAAAAATATATGATGATGAATTACTTGATACTAATAGAACAATATCCAGAAATTATAAAATTTATCAACTTTATAGTAGCGAAAACAGAAAAGACAAAATAGGACTTGAATTAAACCGATTAAATTTTATGAATGGTAAGCTTTTTGATGGGGATGCTCGCAATAGTTATATTGTAGTAGTACCACAAACTTTAAAAGATTTAATAGATGAAGGTAAACAACAGAATAATTGCGTTGGTAGTTTTTATAATGATGATATTTTATGTGGTAGAAGTTTAATCTTATTTATTAGACACACCGACAGCCCACAAAAAAGTTATATTACTTGCCGTTATGATGTCAAAAAGCAAGATATTGTAGAATACAGATATAAAAATAATCAAAATGTATATGGAAATGATATAATAATTATTAAAAAAGTTGCTGAAATGATTAAAGACGAATTAAAATAACAAAAGCATTCGGGAATTGAAAAATTCCCGTTTGTTTTATCCATACTATGGTCCCGCCTGCTCCTTAATATTTCTTTAAAATTTTGTCAATAGAAAGTTTACTTGACTTTTCGGGCAAGATATGCTATAATAATTATAGAAATTAAAGAAAAGAGGTTTTCAACTATGTTCTTTTTAACAAAAAATAAAAGTGTCTATACCTGTCGCTATAGCACAATAATGGGAGAAACAGTAGAATATAGAGGGGCTTATAATTCAAATGTAGAAGAAGAAGAAGTTTTGTCGTTCTTAAAGAAAATCGATTATAGATTGAGAAGTATTGAGTATTAAAATAGAGAGGGTTTCCATTTTTGGATTCCCTCTTTTCTTTTATCATGTAATTGGTCCAGACAGTCCATTCCAAATTCAACGGTCCGCACCACAAAAAAAAAGAGGGCAAATATTTTACCCTCTCAATACTTTTAATCTATAAATATTCTAATAGTTGGATTATTTAAACCGTTGCCATTTTGCCAACCAAAAGCAATACGAATATTGCCATATTTTAAAGAATTTGTTGTCTTTTTTAATTCTAAATGTTGCGAAATTGTTAAAATTTTTTCAATTTCAAGAACTTTTGTTTCCTTTTTCTTATAATTATATATATAAATTGTGTCGGGCAATCCATTTTTTGTTTCTTTTCTTAACATTTTATTCAAAAAGTCAATAAAAACATTAAAATTTTGTGAAAAATAGTTGAATAAATCATTAACAAATTTTTCACGACAACGCTTTTCAATGCCCGAAATAAATTCATATTCATCCGGAAAATTATTGCGAATGTAAAACGAATCTTCAACGGATACTGGAGAACCTGCTTTTTTATTTACGCTTATATTTGGTATCATTGTTATACCGTCATAAAGTGCGAAATATTCCATATAGTCCCTATAATCAAAACCGTATTCAATCATTTGATAAATAGTGGTATTGTAATAAGTTCCATTTCCACTGCTTGTATACTTTAATTCAATGCGCTTTCCATCTGCTATCAAATCACATACGGCGGATTTAGTATGATTCCCACACCATTCTACATTCTTATAGTTTCCAAAAGTCGCTAAAAAGTTGTTGACATCCGCACGAATGTCAGACAAATCAGAAAACTTTTCAAGCACTGAATTTTCGGGTGTTTTTCCGGTTAGTGTTTCCACCACCAAAATTTCAAACGCTTTTCCAAAAAATTGATTATTCACTTTTGTTCGTTCCATTGGTTAATACCTACTTTCGTATTTGATACTATTATTATACACCATTGCCGCAAAAATTAAAAGTAGTTTTTATATTGATTTTGTGAACAGTTTGTAAATTGTGGATTCCAAGGTCCGCTCAATACTTTAAATTTTAAAATATGTTTGTTCCGAAAATTTTATAAAAATAAAAAATCCAGATACTATTTATATGTTAACAAACGCAAATAATATATATAAAGGTCCGGCAATAAGAAAATATATAGGAAAATAAAATATTGAAAACTACTTTTAATACTGTTGAAAACTTTCAACATTTCCACATAGTTTTCAACTTTTCAACACCGCTTTTTTTTTTGTTCAAATTTTGTTCAAATTTTGTTCTCTTTTTTGTTGAGTATTCTATTTTCTATTTACTTTATTTATGGAATACTATAAAATATAATACTCTACCTCTTTACTTTTTTTTCTAATACTTTTTTTTCTAATACTTTTTTTTCTAATACTTTTTTT
>CALBKX010000006.1 GCA_937895935.1 uncultured Clostridia bacterium | reverse complement strand
GAAAGGAAGGCAACAAAATGAACATTGAACAATTTGAACAAGAATTGCGAGAAGCCAGAGCCAGTTTTTATAAATATCCCGAACCAGTGATGGGATATTTTCATTGGACAGGCGGACACCGTTATACATCTTTTGATGATTATCACTTTTGTGTAGATGGAGACGGTGACATTATCTACCCATTGCCGTTAACCGAAATTCCTAGAGCGACATGGAAACGAAATAAAGGTAGCATAGCTATTGCATTGTGCGGTTGTTATGGAGCAACGGCATATCGAAACAATGATGGCTCATTGTATGCACGGCTTGGAGATGAAGCACCGACAGAAGCTCAAATTGAAACACTTGCTCAAATGATGGCTAAAATTTCAGACGTGTTTGACATTCCACTCACTACTGACCACTTTTTAACTCATGCTGAGGTTGCAGTGATGGATAATTATGACCTTGATTCAAATGACCCAGACAAAAGATGGGACTTGGCAATTTTACATGACGATGATACTTGGATGAGTGGTGGCGAAATCTTACGGGGGAAAGCTATTTGGTATCAAAATAATGATTAAAATGATAACATGTTATAAAATATAGTAACATGTTACAAAATACGACATATTGAGAAAATACGATTGATTTAAACGGCATTTATAGGCGTTTTCTCGTGCGTGTTAATATAATTTGTCATGAGGTGGCATGAAACGCCTGTAGAGCGGTAAATTTTGAGTTTATAGCGATTTTGGCTAATTTTAGCTATGTAAACCTGCTATATAACTCATTTTTTAAGGAAGAATGGTGCAAAATGTATGAAAAAATCAAAAATGTATCGTTTAGCACTTGGATTCATGTTGGGCTTCTCATTATCGTTGTGTGCATCTTGTGGTTTGTCGTATGCAGCGGAACAAAAAGCGATGTATCAGATATCAGAAACACAATTGACAGAGCTGAATCAGATAATCGAGATGCAAGACAACAGATTAACGATGCTCAATCAGAAATTGGAAGTGCTAATGAAAACATCGACCGAGCAGGAGCAGGAATTGACAGAAGTATTGAATCAGTTGAACGAATCGAAGAATCAACTGGAAGAAACAAAGAAGAACTTGCAGAATGCGAACGAATCATTAGTGATGGCAAAGCAGACATTGACAGAGCAAGAGAAATTCTTGAATCAGTTAGAAGTTCAAATAAAAAAGCTGAATCATGAGAAAAATCTTGCAAAGCGTCAAAGAAACTTATGGAGCGTAGCTGCTGGACTAATTGGAGTGGTAGCAGTTACAAAATAAAAAAAGGGTGGTCATTTGAGGCTACCCTCTTTTTTTATTGTCATTTTTCTTGTACAATAAAATCAAATATAAAATGGGGGTGTTGTTATGAAATTAAGAAATTTATTATTAGCAGTAGCGTTTACTGCAATAGGAAGTACATCATTTGCATTTAATGTATCCTTTGAAATGGGTTTTCCAAACGAAGTTCCAGCTAAATATAAAGGAACTGAAAAAGAGCAACAATTCAACATAGTAAAAAACTATTTTAAGTCTGCTGAAAAATATGATGTAAATTTTGAATCTAATAGACGGTTTATGTCAATTAAATGCCCATATGACGGCGGAATAAGTATCTATTTTGTAAAAGGGCAATATCCGATTTTGGTTAAATCAACAGACACTTGTGAACACAAGTTGCTTTTAAAAACAGAACAAATTGATTTTTATCAAGACTATGTGCCATTTTTAATTGCTGAAGATTACTGTAAGTGGAGAACTAGTAAAGACACAGATTCTGCTGCTGCTAATACATGGGCTAGATATGGGGAACGAACAAATAATAAATAATAAAAAAGAGCGGTCATATAACCGTTCTTTTTTTATGCACATTTTTTACATGGGCAAGACGAATTAGAAAAGACATCTTCTTCGATTTTTCAAAGTTAGTTAAGGATACGAATCAGATTATAGGCATTAGATTTTGGGCATGGGTTAAGACAAAACAGGATGCTAGCTGGTGGATTAACCATAAGGATATGACCGTTAAAGGTATAGCTAAAGAATGGAAACAGGAAAATAACTAGTAAACGTAGACAATTAAATCGCAGCAGAAACTTAATTAAAAAAAGCCGCCTATATAGATTGGCAACTTTTTTATTTTTGCCTTAAATTATAAATATACCTTAATTTTGTATATTGTGTTGGCATTATACATTACTCATAGTAACTCTAACAGTAACACTTACAGAAACACTTATAGTAATACTGACAGAGTTACTTATGGGGATACTACGTAAATGTATTATTATACAGTAATTTTGTTGGTATTATACATTACTGCAAGTAATACTATGAGTAATACTGCTAGAGTTACTGCGAGTATTACTCAAGAAAACAAGTGCATAGAATACTATTGAACCTAAAAATGTACTAGGAGTGTATAAAACATAAATATACATGATTCTTTATTATTCTAGTTATTTTATACAAAATCATATTGGTATTATACATTACTGCAAGTAATACTATGAGTAATACTGCTAGAGTTACTGCGAGTATTACTATGTACATAACATATACCATTATTATATATAATAAATAATACGTAATGGCAAAAAACGGCGGCTATCCTAAATGTATAAATATAATTCAAGATTTGTTATATAAAATTTATATAATGTGTTCATGAAAATTTGTGGTTTACAAATAGCAATCATTAGGAGCATCATGTTCTTAATGATAAATAGTCCCCTATATAAAAAATGCATTCCGGCGAATTTAAAAGGAAAGGAGGAATACACATTATGAGATTTTACTGGCTTTGGGGACAGTGCTTAGTTAGTAGTAGAGATAGGAGAGCAGGAAAAGATGAAACACCATTGTAAAACAATATCGGACTATTTTAATGAATATGTTTATTTAACAGAAAATAAAGAACGACACACGAGGCGAGCTTGTGAGTGTCATGATAAATTTTATAAATACATAACCGAAACATCAGGAAGTGAAAAAATAACGGAATTGATGGAAGAGGTAGCACTAGAATATGAACGTTCTGGATTTGAAGCAGGATTTAAGATGGCATCACAAATGGCAATGTCTATTCTGCTGGCAGGAAAATCAATATAAGTATTATAGGCGGTCGTAGTGACCGCCTTCTCTTTTAGCGCAACATTATAAAAATATTCTATAAAGAAATATAAAATAAATAAATATTTACATAGTCCTATTTGTATAGTATAATACTATACAGGATAAGAAATGTATTAACTACTTAGGAGGTACGCAACATGGCAAACGATATGAAACAGATAACAGAAAAGGCAATTAAGTTAATTCAAGAATATGCTAGAGCTTACCAAAACTCTAAAGACGCTGGAATGCCTACAGATTCCGAAAAACGTAAATTGTTCGATGTAATTGGCTTCGCAGTAGATACAGGAATTATTCCAACATTTGAAGATGGCATGAAGCACGTAAAATGCACTATTACTATTCATAGTAATTATGAAGAAAAAGATATAGGCGTGTTTGAAGGCAATATGGCTACAACCATTTCCGAAGCAATGAAAGAATTTGGGTACGAAGAAAAAATAGAAGGGAAAGAAATTTGGTATTGCCGCTGGAGCGGATGTTACAGC
>CALBKX010000005.1 GCA_937895935.1 uncultured Clostridia bacterium | reverse complement strand
TACTCCCCTGCCAAGGGGAGATGTCAGTTGCAAAACTGACAGAGAGGTTAAATAAATCAAGTTCAACAACAAAGTTGAATCACACAACCGCAAAACTTTAAAATTTTTCCACCTTTTGCCTTGCGGGAGTGGAAAACGAAGATTTGACAATAAAGGTTTACTTTATTTTGTATGCTCTAGTGTTTAACTATTCATAAAAAGTACAATTCTAAAAACAATTTTAAAATTTACTTTCTATTTCACATTATACATCAATTTTATTAATAATTAAAATATTTTTTTAATTTTTTATATTTTTAATTAATTTTTTTTAAATAAAACAAAATAAATATGCGATAAAAGTCTATTTTGTTTGTGTTTAATGTCAAAATTTGGTATAATTTTGTGTAAAAACAAAATTACAACTAAATATTTAATTAAATATTTAAGCAATTTTTAAACAACAAGGCAAGGTTTGTTTTGTATGCACAAAAAATTTGCTTTTGTGTATAGCAAAAATGAACTCAAAAGGAAAAACAAAATCTATAGCTAAAAATATGGTTGAAGTTTTGTTGTGGTGAATTCCACTGGGGGGTTAAATATAAATGAAAGCGGTTTGTTATAATTTAATTAAAATTGTAGCACCAATAGTATTGGTGGTTTTGTCATTTGTATGTTTGTTAAGCATGAATGCAAACAATCAGAATTTAGACTTTTTGGCAGAGAATGTTTCTCAAACGGAAACATCAACAACTGACTCATCAATTAGCCAAAATGAAACAGATGAAACACAGTACACTTTTGATGAAAATGGAATGCTAAACCTAGAACGTTGGGAAGACTATGCCTCAAACGACCAATCTACTGGGGCAACTCAAATGAGTTTAACTTTATCTACTGATGATTATTACATGTGGGGTAAGAACATTGGCAAAGTGTACATAATCAAAACAGCGGAGCAATTGGCAGAATTAGCGAAACGAGTAAATACTGATACGTATGGAAGTATTTTCTGTGGTAAAGACTCGAGTGGTGGTAATAAGAAAAAAAATTACACAATTGTTTTGGAAGCTGATATTGACCTAACTGGAAAAATTTGGACACCAATTGGTTACGATTCAAGCCATCCTTTTAATGGTGTATTTTACGGCAACGGACACGTGATTTCAGGAATAATGATGGATAATTCCATCACAGGAGGAAAGGCTCTTTTTGGTTACAGCTCAACTGCAACTATTGCAGATTTAATTGTCAAAAGCAAAATTGGATGCGAGTATGACATTATTGCAGGTGGTTATGTTGACTTATACGGATGTTACGGAACTTACAAAGTTAAAGGTGGAAATCAAAGCAATTGCTGGCAGCCAAAAAGTAGTGGTAAAAAACCTAAAGGTGTAGATAACTATTATTGCTTGATTGAAGGTGTTGATGTTTCACCTAGCAGTGATAACCCATCGGAGTTGAGTGTAGGTAAAATCAACACATTATCTTTTAGTTTAGGCACAAACAAAACAGTTACTGGAATTAAAATTTATGAGTTTGATTTTGAAGTGAATTCATTTGGAAAAAATTATGTTAGTTACCATATCCCGCCTGTATGGGATCAAAAAGATCAAATTACAAAAATATGTTTAACTTTAAACGATGGACAAGATAAAAGAAATTATAAAAACTTTTCATCAACTTCAACTTCCATCTCTTTTACTGCAAATTGTGCAAGGCAAACTTACATCAAAATTGTTTTGGAAATAGGCAACAAGACTGTAAAACCTATAATTAATTATCATGTGCTTGACACTTCCAGCATAGAACGATTCAACACCAATTTATATCGCATGGCTAATTTAAAAACAATTTATGGTTCAACTAGTAAAGGTGACATTAGTTGGAAGAATGATAATAATGCTGGAAATGGAATTGTTGTGGGTGGTAAAATTACTCAAAATGATATAGAAACCGAATATGCCCGTGTTGGGGAAAATTTAACTTTTTCAATTGATAAAGAAGAAAAAGCAAACATCACACGCTTGATTGGGAACAATGGCAAAGATGATTCGTGTTCGAACGATAAAAAAGAATTAGAAGTTACTGTTCCCGCTGATGGTACAATCAACATTTACATATTAAATCTTGTGCAAGTTACAGTAAATGGTGCTGTTGACTGGAATTCCCAAAATGAAAGGTTTAGTGTCGCAAATACCATAATATCCGCTTACAGAATAACTGATGTAGGAGGTTATAAGAGCGGCTACAATGATAAACTAGTTTTTGACGAAGGTGATTTACTAAGCGGTGACACAAATAAGGATACTCACATAAAAATGCTTGATGTTGATTTTGCATCTTCGAAAGTTGGTGGTGTTGATCAGGTTAACACAAGTGATTTATCTAACAATGAAGCAACCATCTCAAACCTTGTAGATAACAGCACTGTTTATGCTTGGTGGAAGGTGCTGCCGGTTAATTATGAATTTAAATTTATCAACAACTCTAACAAAGTGCTTAGTTTTTATGCTCTTGACCCTAATGGTAGTAAAAGCTCAAAAGATTTATCAACAGAAACTGTTGAAGGTAAAACCGTATTTATACTTTATTACACAGAAAAATTGTTTATTGTTGACAAAAATAGCACAAGCACTCAACCCTATTATTTAACTTTAACCGGGGAAAATGATAGATTAAACTCAATCATATACACTCGTGATTTTGGTTATAGCGGAGAAAGCCAAAACAACAAAAAGAATGAAAATGGAGCAATAAACGGGGGTATTATAGGAATAACTGGTGGTGCAGACTACTACTGTGCAATAATGGTTAGTGTTTTGGCGGGTGAAGAAACTTCAGACAATCAAGTTAGTTACAAAGTTACTTCAGCCGAAAAAACCATAGACACAGTCAACATTAAATTTAAAAATGGCGACACAGATGTTACTGACAAAGAAACATTAGAGAAAGTCTTTTCAACATTGAAGTTTGGAGAACTGGATTTATTTAATTATTTCGTTACAGGTAGTAATTGTTTTACTCTTAATTTAACTGAAGAAAACAGACTTACAGTAGACTCAATTGGAACAATTTCTTGGACAAAAAAGAATAATGCCCCTTTAAAAATTGAATTTGACAGTTTGAAACAAGAAGATACAAATACACTATTAAGCAATAACAATGTTACTAGTTATCTCGATAATAATCTTCAATTTAAGGTTGACCAAATTGGAACAACTGATGGTGCAATTACAATAACCATAAACTATCAAGAAGAAAAAAACAAATTCCAAATTAAAGCAACAGATGAAAATAATGCAAAAAATCTATTTAAGAATAGTGAAATATCTTATTCTTATAAATTAAATGACGCAGAGCACAACGATGTTGATTATTCTGGAGCAATTACGACCCTTCAAGAATATGATAGTGGCTCATTAAAAATCAAGTACAATACTGAATATTTAAAACTTTCAAACATTGTAATTAAAGGTAATTATAGTGTTGTTGATGGTAGTAGCACAAAAAAAGGTCACGACACACTTTTTGATTCTTCCCAAAATGACAATAAAATTAAAGTAAGCATTGAAAACGGCACAATAACCATTCCAGTCATTGAGGCTTATTATTCTGACGGGATAATAATTGAAATTAGTTTTACGGAACAGGTTCACGAATTTACTGTTAAAGTAACAAACGGCACAATTGATGGCGAAGTGATATCTTCCAAAGAATATAGTTTTAGTTATTTGGATACAATTAGCATTGCAAAAGACGTATCAAACGACCAAAATGTTATAGTCAGTGTAACAACAAATAACTCAAACTTGAGTAATGTTTCTCACACAATTGCACCAAAAAGTAGCCATTATACTTTAAAAACAGAAAATTTAAGTTTATTTGAAGAAAATGGAATTGACTTTTTAAAAGACGAGAACTTTTCTTACAACATCACATACACACCTAAAACTTACACAGTTGAGTTAGTTGATGTTGCAGAGTGTTGCATAAAAAATGCAGATGGGACGTATACATTAACTTTTGCAGAAATATCAAACGTAAGCACTGGTTACACAAGTGATGGCAAATATGTTACTCCAACAACCCCAAAAAATTATTTTAAATTTGACCGTTTTGAAATTCAAAAAAAAGACAGAACGTGGGTTGTTTTAGAAAATAACAAGAATTATTTAATTAATGACTTTAAATTTTATCAAAATGATTCTTGGGTTGAAATTACATTAGATTCAGGTTATTTAAACGGTGATGTAATCAAAATTAGAAAGGTTTACACTCCTTGTGTTTACACGTTTGAGTTTAAAGGAGTGCAGGGCAACGAAACAAAAGAGGCAACTATATCACTGACCTTTTTAAATAATGTTGGCAATAATCAACTTTATGTTTGTGTTGATGGAGAATACATTGCTGGTGGTTTAAGTGCAAACTCTACTCTTGACACAATTATAGAAAACAACAAAATAGAAACGACTTCAGGGGATTTCATTACAATTAAAGAATATCTTTCAATTGAAGGTTATGATATTTCTTCATTTGCAGTTAAAATTGGGGAAACAAACATTGAAGGAACCTCGCTTTCAGATATTTTGGCAAGTGTTGTAAATACTGATGCAATTCTTGATGTGGATGTTATTTACACGGGCAAGACTGTTACGTTCCACTTTAAAGGTGAAGATAACTATTATTATGGAACTTTAAATGGTGTTTATGGCACGGCAATTGATTTTAAAAATAATTTTACAGCAATAAGTAAAACTGGATATATTTTAAAACAAGTTAGTTTTGAAAAGGATTCAAACGGAGAAAATATCTGGAAAGATTACGACAAAGATACGTCTTACATATTTAATTCATATGAAAGTGGCAAAATATCTTATGACGTTTATGTGCGTTTTGAAAGTATAACAAAAAAGGTTACGTTTGATGGAACGTACTTGCCTAACAAAACAAATGTTGTAAAAGATATTGAGTATAATGCTGAAAGTTTTACTGACACTCCAGTTCCAACAAGAGCAGGTTTTACATTTAAATATTGGGCAACAAGTGAAATGAATGGTGGCGAGCCTTTATACAAAATTGAAAACGGAAACATAACAAGAAAAGCGGATAAAGACAAAAAATATTTAGACAACCCTTATCTTTATGCTTACTGGGCGATTGATGAAAGTACATTCGCAAATGTTAATGAAAGCACAACACTTACATACACAGGAAGCGAGCAAAGCGTTAGTTTAATCACTTTTGCGTCTTTTGCTGGTTTAAGTGTGAAAGATTACAATATTGAATATTCAAATTCATCTTTAACCTTAAAACCAACACTAAATGGGTCAACTTTGACCGTTTCGGGCTTTAAATATGTTAGCGATAGTGGCACAATTAGTTTTTATTATTCTTACAAATTTGATGAAAATACAGGTGCTGGCTCAATAAATTTTGTTGTGGGTGATTCATATTCTAAAATCCGTTTAGATAAGGATAATAACCTTGTTTATGTATATGCGAAAATTGATTCAAACGGAAGTGAAAGTCTTTTTGAACATACAATTACAATAAACAAAGCACAACTTTCTTTCGGTGGCAATATCACAAAAGTTTTTGACGGAACAAATGTAGTTTTGCAAACACTTACAGGCATTCAAGGTGACGACAGCATTGTTGCAACTTATGAAGATGTTAATGTTGGAACAAACAAAACTATTAAATATGCGGTTTCAAACGCAGGTGTTGAAAAAGACACAAATTTAAATGACGAACAAAAAAGTGCTATTTATGAAAAAATAAAAGGTTCATATTCTTTCCCTATCGGCTCAGGTGAAATTAAACAATTAGAGATTGTTGTTATGTTAAACGGCTCTATTTCAATTGTGGTTGACCCAAATGCTGAAGATGTTACAATTGCAAATTTAACCGTGTCAGGTGCAGATAGTTTTACCGATAGTATTAATAAAAACTATGTTTCTGGTATAAAGTTTGAAGGTGAAAACAGTAACGCTTGGGAAAAATTGAAAGATTTAATCAATTTCACATTAAAAATTAAAACAAGTGAAGTAAGCGAAGGAACATATAGTTTTAATGATCAAACGTTAAAATTGTTAGTTTGTGATTTTGAAGTGTCAAAAAAGCAAGGGCAAAATGTAAATGGAACTATTTTGAACGCAAGCAACTATATATGCAAAGTTGAAGGTTCGGTTGAGTTAAAAACTCTTGCTGAAAATGAAAAAGGCTTTATTTTCACGGCACAAACTGTTGAAGATGACCAAGTTGCTTTAAATTATGTTGCAACTGAAAATGACAATGTTGCTCAAAGCAAAGTAAAAAAAGAAAATAATGAACTTACATTATATGCACAAAAAGATAATTGGGTTTCAAATCCAAAAAACTCTTTTGGCATAAATTTTGAAGGTTTCACTGGATATTGGATAAGCAGTATTGAAATTTTTGATGAAAATGGCACAAGTCTACAAAATGCGGTTGAGTTTGTTTATGACTCTAACTCTTCTTGCTATAAAATAACAATAACAACCGATGACACTCACAAGTGGTACAAAGTAAACATTGTTTTAACCAATAAATCAAAAGTCATCTTAAAGTATGCTTTGGCAGAAAACGAAAACATTGATGGGCTGACCGAAAAGGAACTTGAAATTTCAATTAATGAAAATTTCCAACTCCCAACTTTGTCAAGAACTGATTTTGATTTTATTGGTTGGACAACAACTTTAGACGACCAAGCCACAAAAATCACATCAGATACGTGGAATATATCACAAACAACTGTTACTTTATACGCGTTATGGGAGTATGTTGGAAATCCAAACTTGAATGTTTCTGACATATCAAAAACATATGACGGCGAAAATTCAACTCCTAGTTGGACTCTATCTTCCAATAACAATTCATTTTTAACTTATGAAATTTTGTGGAAAAAATCAGACAGCGATTACTGGTTCGACAAGTTGGAACTAAAAAATGTTAATGCTAGCGGTGATTATGTTGCAAAATTAACAGTAAAAGCAATTGTTGAAAATGCCGAACAAACATTTTTTGAAACAGAAACAACATTTAATGTTACAATTAGTAAAAAAGAAGTTACTTTCGCAAATGGAGTAAACAAAGTTTTTGACGGCTATAATTATTTAATTTACGCATTCCAAGCAGGTGATTTTGGCGAAAACAATGAAGTTGGCATAAATAATGAACTTGTGGGCAAGCAAATTAAAATAATTTTTGCAGACACAATCGCTGGAAGCAAAGCAAGCGGACTTACGGTTTTAGAAAAAACAGATTATAGTGAGGAAGATTTCAATATAGTTAACAATTATGATTTTAAATTGGATACAAACAATTTAGGTCAAATTGAAAAACGCAAAATTGAAATAACCTTGGGTGAAGAAAATAGTTTTGAATATACTGGTGGATATTTTAGCACAAAAGCAAAAACTTTAACGGACAACAAAGGTTTAAGCAATGAAAAACAATATAACATTTCATATGCTGAAGGTTTTAAAGTTTCAACCAATTTTAAATTAGACTCTGCTAATTTTGCTTTTGATGAAATTTATGTAACAACAAAAGGCAAAGATTATGGAACGTACTCATACGGAAATGGAGGCTTAACATTAACAGTCACCTTTAAAAATGGTGTATCTGAAAATAATTTTGAATTTACATTATCAGGCTCAATCACTATAACAAAAACAATATTAAAAGAAACGGAAGTAACAATCAAAACTGAGTATGTATATAATGGAGAAACGCAAACAATTAAAACAAATGATATTACATTTACTCCAACAATTGACGCCACAGGTAAAAAAGTTGAAATAAAAAACTCAGACGGAACCTCATTTGCAGGACTTAAGGATGTAGGAGAGCAACAGGTAATAGTTGTAATCAAATTAACAAATTATGAAGATTATGAAAAAGAAGTAACCTTTAAAGTAACTCCTTTATATGTAACCTTACAAAATAACGGCGAATATTCTAAAACTTATGATGCAACAATCAATGTGAATTTTGATAAAAATAATATAACAATTGGTAATTATTTTGACAAAAATGGCGAAGTTTTAAGTTATTCAGGCGATTTGTTTAAAGATGAAATATTATCAAACTACACTTTTGCGTTCAATGATAAAAATGTTGGCGAAAACAAGGAAATAACTTACACTAAAGATTCTTCATATAAAAACATTGAAATAAAAAGCGCAACATTAAAAGGGAAAGTACAAAAACTTGATGTGACATTGAAAATTGCAGACACTAAAGTTTATGATAAAAACAACGAATATTTTGTTAATGCAACCCAAATTTCTTTAATTGCAAGTGAAAAAGTATTTACAGACGAAACAATGTCTGGCGAATTGAAAATTTCTAAAGCCTTGGCAATTGGTGAAAACAAATTATTTACTCTTTCTTTAAGTGAATATTCATTAAATTCTTTAACAATGCAAGACGGCAAAAACATCAATGAAAATTACAATGTGACAGATTTAAGTGGTAGCATTACTTTAAACAAAGCAAAAATAACAGTGGAACTAGTAAAAAATTCATATGTTTACACTGGGACAACAGTAATACTTGAATATAAAGTTACTATAGAAACAAATGGTGAAGCCATTGTAATTCCATTAAATAGTTTGGATGAAAATGAATATGTGGAAGTTTCCACTGATGCACAAAACGCTAGCACGTATGTTGCAACTGTTGGACTAAATAGCGATTTGGCAAATAGTGAATGCTATAGCCTTGAAACAAGCACACTTCCATTCGAAATAACAAAAAAGCAGATTGAGATTAACATAAACGAATCCCAACCTTATGATGGACAAAAGTTTACATATAAATTAGAAAATACAGATGCTGTTGGCATAATTTCTGGGCATAACATTGTTAACTCACTGCAAACCAAATTTAATCTTCATGGCAAATATGATGTTAATAATTCAATCTTAGTTGATGTTTTAAATGGTAGCACTATTATTTCAGGAGATAACAATGCAAATAAACTGCAAATTTTGGATAAAAGCGGCAGTAATGTCACTAGCAATTATGCCATAACGCTAAGCGGTACACTCACAATTACTTTGGCTACTGGCGAAGCAGAAATAGTAGAAAAATCGTTTACATACAACGGCTCTTCACAAAAATTTAATGTTAAAGTGACTTTAAATAAAGGAACTACAAATGAACAAATTCAATTGGAATATAAATCTGCTTTAGATAATTCTTATAGCACAGATGAGCAAATAAAAGAATATTTAACCACGCAACCGGAAATACAAGGCTTTATAAAACTTTACTTTATAGATGCAAGCGGAAACAAAGTTTCTGATACCCAAAAGGAAATGGATTTTAAATATGCTAGTAAATATCAAGCAGAAATCTATAGCTTAAACTTTAATACAATAACAACTGGAATTTTTGAGATTGTTCCAAAAACAATCGAAAAATCAAGCATACAAGGTTTAAACAGAAATAAACAATATGACGGAACAACAGCAATTACTTACACTGATGAAAAAAACAAAAACTTTACATCTAGTGATATATGTAGTGGTGATGAAAGATATTTAAAAATTAGTGCAGAGTATTCAGGTATATTTGGCGAAGCATACATCAATTTTGCACTTAGCAAAGTTTCTGACGACTATGTTGCTGAAAAAGTGTTTAACTCATACAAGTTGTCAGGCGACATAATTATAGGAACCATAGACAAAAGAGATGTTACGTTTACAGCAAATTTACAAAATACTTATTACTATAATGGTGAAGCATTAAAAATTAATGTAATAGAATTTGGTGTTACAGGCGGGCTTGTAGGTGAAAGTTTTGTTGGCACTATTAGTTTTGATGGAATTATAAATGCTGGAACTTATACTTTTGAAAAAAACAATCAATTCTCACCAAAATTAGATAGTTTGACAGTAAGTGGAAATAATAGCAGCATAGATCGCTACAATATTACATTTGCTGAGCAAATAACAATAGCAAAAGCAGTAGTAACTATTTTATCGTGCTCTGATAATGAATATGTTTATGACGGACTTGGCAAACAAGTAAAACTTGTGGCTACAATTTCAGGAGATAAAGGAAAAATTAAATCGGGCGATGAAGGGTTAATTTTAAGTGCAACTTATGGCAATGGCTTACTAGAAGCAATTAATGCTGGCGATTACCAAATTTCACCTAAAGTGAATGATTCTTATGCAAACAATTATGAGTTGCAATCTGGTGTAACTGTTTCACAAAAACTAATCATAACCAAACGCCAAATTGTTATAAAAGTGGACGAAAGCATTTATGTAAACAATTTGGCAACAGAAACAAGCTTTACTTACTACTTAAAAAACAGTGATGTTCAATCATCCACTTCAAGCACATATGATTTGATTTCAGGTCACTCTTTAAGCGGAACAATTGAAACGAATGGAAAAAATGTTGGTGTTTATACATATTCAAACGCAAGTCAAAACAACACAATAACTTTAGGCGAGGATATTAAAATTTTCAGCGGTACAGATGACGTTACAAGCAATTATGTTTTAAGTTATGAGTTGAAGTTAACAATTGAAGACACATTGGGTGAAGGTGAAATTTATATTGTTCCAAAAGGCACTTACACTTACAATGGCGAGGATCAAATAAATGACATTAAGTTTGAAGTAAGAATAGGCAAAGCAAACGGAACTTACGAAACTAAAGATACAAGTGCCACAAACATTTATGATATCGAAGACGAACACGCTACCCCTCTTACTGAAGTCAAAGATGCAAGAACTTATTATGCACGTATTAATTTAGACGCAAAAATTTACGGCTTAAGTGCAGACGAATTAAGATGGGTGACTTTTGAAATAAAGAAAAAGGAAATCTCAACTTACACATATAACGGTGAGAGTTTTACAGGCAATAAGGTTTATGACGGCGAGAATAAATTAATTGTTTTATCTAGTGATATATGTCCTAACGATGATGTTACAATAACGGTAAAATATGAAAATGCCAACAAAGGCGCAAAAATTACAAGCATTGATTTAACTGGTGCGTCTCGTGGCAACTATATTGAAAAATTTATTAATGGAACAATTCAAGCAAAACAAGTTAATTTGACCTTAAGTAGTGGCAAATCTGTAATATATGCAGGAGAAACCACCACTGAAATTTTGGCAAGTGAATTTACTTGTAACACACTCCTATCTGGGCATACTCTTTCTGGAAGTGTTACAATTAAAGTAAAAAATGTTGGCTCGTATAATGTAAAAACAAATATAGAGCAAAACAATTTGATTGTCTTAGATTCTTCAAACCAAGATGTTTCAAGCAATTATGAGTTAATAATTGACGATTCTGCTTTTGTGGAAGTAACAAAAAAAGAAATCACATTAACATTTAATGACGGCGGTTATGAATATATTGCAAGTGACATTTTGCAAAACGTCATTGGTGATTTAAGTGTTTCAGAAAGCACATTTGATGCGGAAGTTAAAGATGTTTTAAAAAATAACTTCTTAAGTATATTCACCATCAAATGTGACGGACTCCTTTCAACTGAAATTAAAAATGCAGGCAAATATACTTTTGAAATTAAAAATGCAAGCCTTAGTAGCAATAATTTTACATTTACAATTGAAAGTTCAAAAAATGTAATAAATATTGCTCAAAAAGTGGCCTCAATTAATTTTAAAAACGCAAGCATTTCTTATCAAGAATACATTAAAAACAACAAAAAATATTTCATTTCAAATAGTCAAATTTTTGATGTATTTGCAGACGATTTAAATGCTTTAAATATAAGTGTTACAGTAACCGGCACTTCAATTGAAGCAAATGAAAAGTACACATATGGCGAAAGCGGTTTAGAAGTGACAATACCTGACACATTGTCAAAAAACTATACATTTACAATAACTGGTGATTTAACAATCATAGTTGATATGACCTCAATTAGAGTTGAAAACCCAACTTATGAAGGAAAAGATGTTGATTTATTTGACAAAATTAAGGTTTTTGACGGAGAAGACGAACTAGAAAAAGAAAAAGTAAATTCAAGCGATAAAATAACTTTTGTATCTAACACTGGATATGAGATTTTTGCTTACATTGATAAAACAAACAATATAAAGGCAAAAGTTACAGTAAAAGTTCTTGCAAAAAAAGTCACATCAATTATTTTTGAAAGAGATAAGGAATATGATGGAACAAACAAAGTTTTCAATGCGAGCGTGGACACTGAGTTAACAAGCGCTGACTTTGTTTCAGGCGATGATGTGTATGCCAAGGCAACCTATGGTGGTGTAACAAAAGGAATATATCAAATATCGTTTACACTATACGGCACAGAGAATGGTAACTATGAATTGAATGTTCCAATTTCTGGCGGTGAAATTAAAGCTAAAGTGATTGAAGTTCAAATTCCTTTAAGTACTGAATTTGTTTATAGCAATCTTTATGAATACACTTACGCATTTAATGATAGTTTAACGTTGGCAAATGGTGATGTAATTGAACAAGAATCTAAAACCATAACTTTCAAATACGCAAGTGTTGGAACTAATATAGATGTAGCAAATATTTCAACTGTTAATTTTGTAGTGAAAAACAATGCGGGTAAGTTTGTTACAGAAAATTATCAATTTGTATGCACTGGAACAATAACAATTATCCCAAGACAGTTTAAAGTTACATTGACCAATAACAGTTATTTAACTTACGACACTAAAGAAAAACCAGTTTCATTTAAAATAGAGGGAATTGACTCAAACAACGTTTTAACAGAAGCAGAAATTGAAGAAATTAAAAAATCAATTTTAATTCAATACACTGGCACGGATAAGTCAACTTTAGTAAATGGTGTTGTAAGTGAACAACAATACAATTCTGAAACTGCGCCAAAAAATGTTGGCTCGTATTTGGCAACTGTAAGTTACAATGAAAACAATTATAAACTTGCTAAAACATCTTCAATTTCTTTTGAAATTACACAATTTGTTTTTGAAATTAATCAAGACAATGCTGTTGGAGTTTTTGAAGTTGATGAAAGTGAAATTGCTACAAAAGCCTTAACTTTTGGTTATGATATTCAATTTGCAGGCGAGAAAAATATTCACATTATTGTTACATTTGAAAATGCTGATGCTAACAATAATCTTGGCTTCCATAACATAAAGGTTAAATATTGTGACAATGGAAACTTTAAAATTACTGCAACTGATGATGCTTTGAAAAATAAACTAAAAATCACAGCAAATGAAAATAAAACATTGGAAATTACTCTTACAAATTACAAAAAAGGCGAGTTAAAAAGATACTATGGCAGAAACAACATTGGAGTGTTTGATTTAAGTGAATTTAACTTTACTTGCAAAGTTGGAGATAAAACTTTATTAGTAGAAGAAATTGAGTATATTGCTTTAGGAGGAACTGTCACTTTTAACTCTGGCGATGTGGCAGATGGATATACCCTAAGGGAAGACGCAGTAACAAGTGCTTATAAAAATATTACAATATCAACAACACTTACATTAAGCATATTAAAACGCACAATTAATTTAACTTTATCTGATAGCAATGATTACAACAAGTATTTTGACGGAACAACCAATTTTGATAAATCATTTACTTTAAGAGCTGAGCCTGATGCAAACGATCTCTCAGATTCTTTTGATACTTCACTTCCAACAGTCACTCTTTTATATGGTGATTACAACGTAGGCATACAAGACATTTTAATAAGTGTTAGTGATTTAAATAATTACACTGTTGTTTTGGCTGATAATATAGGTGCTCAAGGTAAAATTTTAAAACGTGAAATAAGCGTTGGTTTTACAAAAACTTCATTTACATATGGTGAAATTAAGGCGGAGGAAATAGACGGTACTTTTGTTGCTGACTTAACTGATTTTATAAACATTACAGATATTTCTAGTGAAACATTGCCAAATTTAAGCAAGTACATTGGTGTTAAAATTAAAACTACTTCTTCTAAAGTAAGCACTGCTAAATTCTTAATTTGTGGGGAATATGATGTAACTTATGAAGCATTAAATAGTGGAAATGTTAACATAACAGGCGAAAAAACTGAAAAAATCACCATTCTTCAAAAAGAGATTGCTTTAATTCTTCTATCAAATGAAGGGAAAGAAAAAACCATCTCAAAAGAACAAGATGGCACAACAGATGTATTGGTTGGTGATGGCGAACGCTTAAGTTTAAATGGCGTACTTTCTGGTGACGTGGTAAAAATTACAAGTGCAAATTATACTACAGCTACAGCAGGTAACGATATAAAAATTGAAGTTGTTTTAGCTGGAGCAGACAACGGAAATTATACTGTTAAAGCAAGCGGAAATATTTTGCCTAAAAATATAACCATTGTTTATAACTATAATAAAGAAAAAATAGTCGCAGGAAATATTGTTGCTGGCAAAATTACTGACAGTTACAACTATTACTCAGTAGCAAACGATATTCCAACTGCAAGTCACAGCGAAAATGGATACACGTTTGTTGGCTGGTCTTTAAATGCTGATGACACAACTGCTATTGATTTTACAAAACCATTAAATGAAATATTTACAACTTTTAGTGCTACAGTCAATGTGTATGCAGTGTGGAAAATAAATCAGTTTGAAGTTACAGTGGAAAGATATATCTATGATTATAAAATTCCAGGATATAAAAAAGATGCAAACTTCACAACAATAATACTTAAAAACTATGCTGAACAAATTACATTGTCAGATTATTCTGTTGACAAAGACCATTATACATATATAGGTTACAAGGTTAACAATGAAGGTTCTTTGTTAACACTCTCAAATGAAATAGTAAATAAAAATAAGACAATTTCTTTGTATTATGACTTAAATAAATACACTGTGACTTTTGAGTCAGATGTGGCATTTACTAATTTGTCTTCAAATGGTTTTGAATATTCAAATGGAAACAAATCAGCAGTAGCAAAAATTTATTATGGTCAAACCTTACAAGAGTTTTCTTCAAACGTTGTAGAACTATTAAATGTTGCAAAAATAGGATATAGTTTGACAGGTTACAAAAATGGTGAAATTACAAAAACTCTTGAACAATTAAAAACTCTCACTCTTGAAAAAGACGAAACATTTACAGCAGTTTTTGAAGCAAATGAATATACTTTAACATTAAATGCAGGTGAAAATGGAAGTTTTAGTTTAACTGAATATCAACAAAATGCAGGTTGGAAAGTAGTTGATTCTTCTGATAATTCAAAAGTTCAAAAAAAGGTTGCGTATGATGAAATATTAACTAACGTTCCACAAGCAACTAAAACCTATTACACATTAAAATGCTATGCTTTAAATTCTACTGAAATAAATTTGACTAATCCATTCAACTTTACTGAAAATGTTGAACTTACTGCTATATATGTTGATAATACATATAAATTAAGGTTAAATATCAATGAAAATGCTATAATTTTTGTGAAATCTTACATTAATAATGAATATGTGAAAGAAATACAAAAACAAACTGATGAACAAGGTGAATTTTATAGCGTTTCAACATCAATGAAAGTAGATGTGATTATAACTGCAAACTTAGGTTACTCTATTACAAAAGTTGGCGGGGCTGATATAAGTCAAAACTCTTACACTCACACAATTGATGGGTTTACGAGCGATGTTACACTTAAAGTTACAATCTCTCCAAACAACAACACTATTAAATTGGTGACAAATAATACTTCTCGTGGTAATGTAACAAAGGACAATTTGTCAACTTCTTTAAGTAGGGAATTAGAATTTACAGCTTTAACAGGACAAACCTTTACATTTGAAATTGTTGAAAATGAAGGCTATCAACTTGATAAATACACAATTGTTGGAAGTAATAATGATAAAATTTCAGTGACGCTTGAAAATGGAAAGTACACAGTTTCAGGATTTGTTGATAATTTTGAAATACAATTTGAATTTGTACCAAAACAAGTGGAAATTTCTTTTGAATTTGAAAACATTGAAATTAAACTTGATAACATACTTTATACTGCAAACTTCACTAAAAAAGTTTATGTTGAAGAAGTTATTTCATTTGAATATACATTAGATTATGGCTACAAATATGTTGATGCTACATTTACACCAAATGGTTCAACCAATAGTGGTACAATTTCTGTAAATGAAAATATAATCAAATTTGAAAACTTTACTTCAAATGGAACAATTTTAGTCAAAACAGAAAAGTTAAATTACAATGTATGTATCAAACTTGCTGAATTTGATGAAACAACAAATAGTGTCACTTTTGAAAACTTAAATGCAAGTGCAAATTTGGTTTTAAATGGAAGCAAATCTACTTTTGACACATCTTTAGAATTTGAATATAAATCACAAATTAACATAACAATAAGCGATTTGACAAAAGGCTTTAAAATCCAAAAATGGAGTTGTTTAGAGCAAAATGAAACGCTAGGACAAATTATTTCATTTGGAGAAGACATAACTGTTTCTGTTGAAAAAGATATAACAATTTGCCTAGTTTTAGAGAGAGAATTATTGTCGCTTAAATTTGAATCAATGAATGGCGGAACTGTTTTAGATTCAACGGGAAATGGAGCAACATCTTTCACAGAAAACGTTTATTTTGGACGTGATTCTAAAGGTGCAACTGCTTTAGTCAATAATGATTTTACAAAGTTTGAAGGTTGGTTTAAAAAACTCGAAACTGGAGAACTTGCAGAAACACCTGCTTCTAAAGAATTACAATTAAAATTAAAAAATGTTGATACTTCTGCGACCTATATTGCAAAATTCAAAGGTGAAGAGATCAATGCTAGAATAATTATAATAACCAACACAAAACGAGAAGAGCTATTTGTATCTAACTTACAAAGTTTAATAACTTATGATGGATCATTAAATGCAACAGAAAGTTACTCCAACGGACAGGAAATCACATACAAAATTCAAAACTTGATTGTAAACGACAGTTTAACATTTAGTATAAATTTACCTGAGTGGTTTGAAATAAAATCTGTTTCGTCTGCGTTACTTACTGGAAATAAAGTTTTAGTTGATAAATTAACTCCAAATACTCAAGATGAAACAGGAGAACTATTTTCTTGCGTAGTTGAACTTAAAGTGAAAACCTATAAAATAAAAATAAATCAAAACATAAGTGAAGCAATTTCAAAAATAAATGTACGTGAATTTAATAGCAAATTTTTAGTTTCAACTAGTAATGATAGTTTTGTTGTTGAGTATGGTGGAGCAGTTGAATTAGAGTTTAAATATAACGATGGCTATATGCTTAAAAACATAACTTACTCATATAGCGGAAATAGCACTACTAATCCTATCTTTGTGTTTGAAAACAATATTGCAAAAATGGAAAATATTTACAAAGATGTAACTTGCAATATGGAACTAGCCATCTCTCGTTTTAAAGTCAAATTTAATTTTAACTATATTGGTGAGTCTTTCCCAGATAGCAATGTTTATGAATATTATGTAGAATATGGTTCTACTGACTTTAAGTCACAAAATGGAGAAATAGTTACTCTTCCTGAAACCATTATTAATCCAAAAAGCGTAATTAATGGGCCTTATTCATTTAGATGTTGGAATAATAGCATTACAGGAATTGGTTTATATGATTACTACTTTGACTCTGACGGAAAAATATTTAGACTGATTGACGGCGAAAAAGTTTATGGATTTATTTATGATTTATCCAATACCTCAACTTTGGGTGCAATTGAGGTCAACTTGTATGGTGCTTGGAATTATGATAAATATAAAGTAAATGTTGAGTTCGCTCCAGATACTTGTGTATATTCTGGGAATATATATAATATATTTATAAGTACTGCTGGCACATATCCAGTTTATGAGAATAATGAGTGCAAATATGTACTTTTTGCGGTTGATACACCTGTTTATATAAACGCACCAGAATTTAATGGTTTCCAATTTTATGGTTGGAAAATTAAAGATAGTTCTGATGCAATCACAAAAGGTGAAAGTAAATTTACTATGCCAGATCATGAAATAACAGTTGTGTTATATTACTCGTTTGAAATTAAAGTGGAAATTGAAGAACCTATAAAAGATAAAAACAGAGCATTAGTAAATGAGGCTACAGTGGCACGCGCTATTGTAGGTGAATTGATTGATTTAAAAGCAATTCCGGGTTATGGTTATGAATTTGACCATTGGAAAGTAAATGGAATTATTGATACGTCTTTAACACAAAATTGCAAAACGACTGCAATCGGGCCTTGCACATACACTGCAGTATTTAAAGTTAAAAATGCAATAGTCGAATTACAAAATAATGAAATTGCAACTCTTAGAGCAAACAAAACCACTTTAAATTTAGGTGAAATGCTAATAATTTATGTGGATAACATTGCTCAAGGATATAAAATTGTTACGCTTACTATCAATGATGTTGGAGATGTATTTACTTTAAGTGATGACAAAACTTTCTATTATCATATTATAACTTCCGATGATGTCGAAAATAGTTTATTGATAATAAAACCTATAACAGGAACGAAAGATTATGTATTTGAATATAAAACAAATTATGATGATGCTGGAGTAATTACTGTGAATGAAGTTAATGCAAAAGATTTAACATTAACATTCAATTACAATATGAAAATGTCTATATCAACAACTGAAAATTTGAGATATATATTATCGCATATTTTGATTAATGGTGTAGAGATAAAAGCGTTTGAAGATGCTGATAAACTTAATTTTGAAATTATTTTAAATCAAAACATATCATTCACTTTATATGAAAACACCAACAACATTGTTCAATTTGTTTTTGAAAAATTGTTATGGACTGACATCGTCGAAGAATTCATTGGCGAGGGGACAGAAAACAATCCTTATTTGATTTTAAATGAAAGACAATTAGCATATATGCAAAAAGTTTTAAATAGTGGAGAATTGGATCAATATAGTACACATTTATACTTTATGTTGATGGCAGATTTAAATATGGAGGAAAGATTCTGGATTCCAATTGGAACAAAACAATTCCCATTTAATGGAACATTTATATTAAACGATCACACAATAACCGGCGTGACTTTGGAACCTGATGTAACTTATGAAGTACTATCTTGGGAAACAAAACTTTATGGCGTGTTTGGTTATATAACTGATGAAGCAGAATTAATATTTAAAATTTCTAAACTTCCTATAATTCTTATAGTTTCAAGTTGTGCTTTGTTTGTAATTGCGTTGATTGCTGTAGTTGTGATTATCGTAGTTAAAAAGAAAAAGAAAATACAAAAATTATCTAAAAAAATATCCATTGATACATTAACTCAAGTCCCAGAAGGAAAAGAGTTAAATGAAGATGAAATTGAAAAGATAAATATTGAAAAGCCTAGCGAAAATATAAAACCAGCAAAAAAACGACCACCAACAAAGAAACAATAAGTTTAATTTTAAAATAATTTTGTTTTACCATTAAAACTTTAATTTTTAACATTAAAAATATAAAATTATTATTAAAAAATTTTAATTATTTAAATAATTAATTAATAATAAATTAATTGTTAAAAAATTAAAGCAAAATTATAAAAAATATTAAAAAACAAGGCAAAATTTGGATTTCATTCCAAATAATGCCTTGTTTTTTATTTTATTAATTATCAACATAATTTAAAGTGGCAGTTTCCCAGCCAGAACTTGTATGTTTGATTATTTTATTATTTAATGTTTCAAAAACAACATCACAATCAGGTATATTGCACATAAAATATGGATAATAAGTTGTTCCTGATTTAATAACCGAATATTTGTCTGTGCTACCATCGCTTCTGCTTAAATATACATTAATTTGACCATTGGATTGTAAATAAGCGGTTGCTCTATTACCTTTTGCAACCTTCACGGGCTTACTTGACATTACAGAGTCTATATAATAGAAATACCCATCATCCAATTTAGCTACGGTTTTTAAGTATAAAAACATTTCAATAGCGTTACCTTCTTGGGTAAAAAAGTTTGAATTTACAGGTGCGGCATAAATCCAACTTCCATACGATTTATAATAAGACATAAGGTATGGTGCAGTATTGTCGTCAAATCTATCATAACATATCATATCATTTTTAACATATACAGTTATATTTGTTCTATATCTTCCGCTACAATGCTCACCACTTGAAGTAAAATTACTTTTATCTTTTCTAGTGACTTTTGTTTCTGAATATGGAACTGTTTGGAAATATTTATATCCATCGTGGGCTTCTTTTATTATGCCATCATAAACTGCTGTGTGGTTTGTGTCACTTGAAGTGTTATATGTACAATATGGTACAAAACACATCCATAAATATTTTAAGTTTGCATCATAGTTTATTTGTTCGTTTGGTAAATTGTCAAAATCTATTGTGTCGTCTGATGTAAATTTTCCATAATAAATTTTATCTTTGCAGTGTTTAGTTATATAAATATAGTTATTATATGAAATAGCGGTTATTTCTTGGTCATATTTTGAAATATTAACTTGAGTGCCTTGTAAACTAAATATCATATTGTCAAATTTAACATAATCTTCATAAGTAAATTTTAACCTTATTGTGTTTGTCATATATTTATTAACAAATAAATATTCAAATTTATATCCGTCAGGATATTTTGATAAGGAAATGGTTTTTGTATAAACCACACTGTCATTTAATGTTAATTCAATTGTCATATTTCCAGTTGGATTTGTGGTGGTATAAGTTATGGTGTAAGCTGTAATTAATTTGGATTTTTTTGGAGCAGTAAAATAGTAAAATCTTGTGTTAAAAGTGTTTGCTGGTGCTAATTGATAGTCAAACTGCTCAAAAGTTAAAACATTGGTGGAAAGGTTAGATAGCATATCAAGTTTATTGGAAATATCGCTTAAATCGACACCGCCTGACAAATCTTCCAATTCCTGTTCACAGGCGACAACTCTTGATGTGAGTTGTGATAATTGGCTTGAATTATATGCAATGTTTGTTGTATTTGTAGTAATATTATTTGTATTTGCAGATATTAAGCTCGCTTGGTTAGTAAGGGAAGTTTGCAAACTTGTTTGAGTTGTGGTTAAGTTTGTTTGGGTGGTTTGAAGATTACTAATGATTGTGTTTTGTTCGCTTATACTGCTATTAATTGATGAAATTTCTGTTTGAATTGTATCAATATCATCTTCGTTTGCACCAACACCTGTTTGCAAACTAGTTATATCTGTTTCTATCGCAGAAACTCTGTTTTTTATGGTGGTGATATCATTTTCTTGGTCTTGCTGATTTTTTTCTTCAATGGTGGAATTTAAATCACTTAAGCAAGCTTTAACTTGGTCCAAACTATCTCTAATTGCTATAATTTGGCTTAAGGTGGTTTGAGAGGTGGAAATCGCTTTAATTCTTTTTTCTAATTCTTCAACTTGAGAATTTAAGTCTGTAATTGTCCTACTCATTTTTGTCCTTTTTTGCACTCTTTTTGAAAACAAATTAAGTGTAAAATAAAAAATCCAATTGTCAATACCGCTTTGACACTATTTTTTTAGGATAGTAAATCACTATTAATTTGTTTGTAATAATGATGGCGTCAAAATTAAAAATAAAAGATAAAAAAGTCAACCCCATTTATATAACAATAAAAATATTTTATTTAAAAAAAATTTTTTAAAATTTGAACAAATTTAACTACTTTTTTTTAAAATTCATAAATAAAGGTATGAGTATTGACCCTAAAAAAATTGTTTTAATTGGCACTATAATAGCCATTGATTTGGCAAACGACAAAAGTATTAATGAAATAAACACATATAAAAATCTTTTTTCAATAATCTGCAATAATTTGCAAGCGATAGTTAGTCAAAAGGCTTTTAATGATTGTAAAGATTAAAAATGCTATGCAAAATTGCTAGTATCAATCAAACTTAAATTTCATATATATACACTATGAGTAAAGTTTGGTTTTTTATGGTTTTGCCTTCAATAATATTTTTGCTATTTAAAAACCCTGAAGCAGTTGTCAGTGAAATGCTTTCATCAGGGGAACAGGCGGTTAAATTATGTATAAATTTACTGGGCATTTATGCAATTTGGCTTGGAATTATTGAAATTGTTGATAAAAGTGGTCTTTCTTCAAAACTTGAAAAACTTTTATCTCCAATTATTAAATTTGTATTTAAATCTGACAACAAAGAAGCTAATAAATATATAGCCATAAATATGGCGTCTAACATTTTAGGTCTTGGCAATGCTGCTACGCCAAGTGGAATAAATGCAATGCAAAAACTTGACGATGGCTCCACAAAAGCATCATTTTCAGCCATAATGCTTTTAGTTATAAATTCTGTTTCAATCCAGTTTTTGCCTACCACAATAATAGGGCTACGTGAAAGTGCAGGCAGTACAAGTTCTACCGATATTATTCTCCCAACAATAATTTCTAGTTTGCTAACGTGTACTTTTGCAGTTTTTTTGGTATTTTTATTTAGCAAATTTAAAAGGAAGGGAAAATGAGCGTTTATATTCTTCCCGTGCTTTTGATTTTTTTGTTTGTTTATGCTTTTTTTAAAAAAGTTAATGTATATAAAACATTCATTGACGGAGCAAAGGGTGCATTTAAATTATGCCTTGATATTTTCCCCTACATAGTAACAATACTATTGGCAGTTGCACTTTTTCGCGTGAGTGGACTAAGTGACCTTTTAATAAATATTTTAAGTCCAATTTTCAATCTTTTAGGAATTCCCAATGAAGTATGTGAACTGGTGCTTTTAAGACCTTTTACTGGTTCAGGAAGTTTTGCATTATTAAATGACATTTTTGCAACTTATGGGGCTGATTCATATATAGCACGCTGTGCTTCTTGTATTTTAGGCTCAAGTGAAACACTATTTTATGTAACAACAGTGTATACAGCAAAAACATCAATTAAAAAATTATCGTATGCTATTCCAGTTGGTATCATTGCATCAATATTTGGAGCAATAGTATCTTGCTTAATTTGTAAAATAATTTAAATTAACCAATTAAATATTTTTTTTAATTCCTCTATCGGAAATTTGTCAAACATTTTTACGTGTAACAATTTCCGATACTAGAAACTCTTTTGTTTAAGCAATCTATGATATCATTTAATAACCAACTTGTTTTATTTTGAATTATTTTAAAATTGGAATGGTTGTGTTTTACAAATTTCAATTGTATTTTACATATGTTCGTCAAGATAGGTGGCTTCAATATCTGAAAGATGAAAGAGCAGAGCAGTAGGATATGTATAAAAAACATTTTCAAGTCCGTAAAAACCGCCTTTTACTCTTGTGTCAAATCCACCCATATGCCAGTTTATAGCCATTGCTTCTTCTCTTGTGAGTCTGACAAATCCGTTGATAATATAAACTGATTTTTCTCCGTGTCCATATGGAAGTGTATCATTTGTTATAAAAACAGGTTTTTGAATCCAAACACCATCTTCTTTAACATTTCTATATTCTGTTTTGTAAGTATTTACTTTGCAAATATCATGGAACAAGGAAATGATGGTTGCACTTTCCAAACTTATTTTTTCTTGCCAATTATCACCATATTCATTTTTTAACAAATTTAAATATCTGTTATAAACATTTAGTGAGTGTTTGCAAAGTCCGCCTGCTTCACATGAGTGAAATCTTGTGCTTGCTGGTGCTTCAAAAAAATCACTTTTTTGTAAGTAATCCAAAAGTGCATCAATGCCTTCACGTTTAATGTTTTGTTTTGCAATTTCTATAAATTGTTGTTTGTTTTGCTCTATATCCATAATTTTTCTCCTATTTTTTTAAGCGTAAGTCATCACTTTCTAAATTGATCATAATTGATACTTTTTTATTTGACAAACGGGAAAAAATTCTTTCTCCATACGTATTTAAAATATCTTTTGGCATTAAATTTGTAGTTATAATTGTGGACTTTTTTGCAAGCATCCGCTCATTTAAAATTAAGTATAAATACTCTTGTGTAACATTTTTAAGCATAGGCTCAGACCCAAGATCGTCAATGATTAAAACATCAGTTTCTAAGTAAGGTTTAATAATATTTTCTCTATTTGAGTCAAAACTTATATGATAATTCAACATAGAGTTGTTTAAATTGAAAGCAGTAGTAAACAAAACAAGTTTGTATTTTTCAATAAGACGGCTTGCTATACATTCTGTTAAAAAAGTTTTTCCAGTTCCTGTATGTCCACAAATTAAAATGTTGGTTTTATCACTTTTTACATCACACCATTTTTTCATTAAATCATATGCTGGATTATTATAATTGTTATCTTCAAATGTGGCTAATTTATGGGTGAAACCACTAAAATTTAAAAGTTCTTTATTGATTTCTGCTTTCAAACAGTCGCAAGGTTTGCCGTTTATATATCCAGTATCACTGCAATCTTTACATTCGTAGTTTGGCAAAATATCTGTTCCGTTTAAATCCATATCCTTTAAACAAAATTCAAGTTTTTGAGATAAGAGCGTTAGTTCTTTTCTATTTACAGGTTCGCCATAAACCTCACGTCTTGCAATTTCAATTTCTAATTCACGTTTAGTGTTATATAACTTTTTAAATTCTGGATTTTTATACGCAAGGAGCAAATTGTTTTTTGCTTTTTCTTCTGCGTATTGTCTTTTTTCATCTATTCTAAGTAGTGCTTTTTTTAAAATTTTCTCGTTCATTTAAATTTCCTTTTGTTAACTATAAATCAATTTCTTCCAAGTTATCAAATAGAGCATTAAGGTCAGTTTTTGAATAGTCACGATCAGAGTAGTTTCTTTTTGGCTTTTCACTTGGCTTAACTATAGGGTTATCCAAAGTGTATTTTTTGGCTTGTTCCACATTTTCAACATTGTTTGTGTGCCAAAGGGAGAGTAGTTTGTTTAAATATTGCATTGGACTATATTTGTCTTTTGAAAGTTCAATTGCATAATTTATAATTTCAGTTGGCATTTGCCATTCTGTTGTCCACGTTTTATAAAAATCTCTATCAAATTTATTTACGTTTCTTAAAAGTCCTAAAGAGTCCAATATTGATTTTATGTTATTATCAATTTTAAGTATTTCTTCAAAATATTGCTCTAAAGCATCATTCGTGATTATGCCTAATTTAAAGAACTTGTTTATGACATTATCCATTCCATCAAGACTTCTTATGGATGTTTTAAAGCAATAGTTCGCAATTTTAAACAACACTTCATCGCTAAATCCCATAAGAACCCATTTTTGAGTATAGTTGGAACTAACTGGTTCAATATTATCATAGTATAAACCAAGACCTTTACATATTTGCCTACTGATTTTATACAAACCTTCTTTTTCGCTTTCATAATTTTCAATTTCTTTTAATGAAGAAAGTTTCATTTCATAATATTTAGTAAGTATTAAATCCAATTTTTCAAAATTGGTTAATTTCATTTTTTTCTTTTTTACAAGTTTACAAATGCCAATTATTGTTTCAAATGAAAATTCATATTCTTGTTTCCATTTAACAAGCAATTCTTTTTCATCCACACTTGCAACCCTTTTAATTCCAAGAATGGCAAAAAGTTCACCTATTTGGCTAGAATTTTGTTCTAATTCCTGTAATTTTTGGTCGACCTTTTCATAGGAAGTTATTCCATCGTACGCCCAGTTTTTTGCAATAGTTAAAATATAACTATAACCAATTTTTGCACCTTTTGCACGTACACAATACTCAATAATTAAAATTAAGGCTTCTGGTTCAACATGGTAAACTTCCATAAATTCATAGTATTGATAATATTCGTTTAAAGTAATATTTCTACCTTTTAAAATAGACTCTAATTGAATATTAAAATCAGAGTATTTATCTTTATTGTATTTTTTAGTGGTGGATAAGGCACTTTTAATTGGGTTAAAAACAACCTCAAAAGGTTCAGTTGCGAGAATTTGAACAAGACCTTGATCTTGCCAGTATAAAAAAGCAGAATAAACATCCTCAGTGTCTAGTCCTAAAATGTTTGAAAACGCTTCTAAAGTGTTGTCATATGTGTTTGGTGTGTTGCATTTATAAAGACCATATAAATAAACCTTAACGCATGTGTCGTTTGCGTAAGGTAAAAATTCATTAATGAAAACATTATCCACATTGGTTGTGTTGGAAATTACACTTTCCGAAGAAAATTGACAAAATGGCATTTTTTTATCCTTTTAATGTTAAACATTTTAGCACATATAATAAAAAAACTGCAAGTGCTTTTGTGATTAACAGTTGTTTTTTAATTTGCCAATTGCATAATTAATGTGTGTTCACTTAAAAGTTTTTGTATTTTGCATATTAGTTCATTTTGTATCATACATTTACGATATGAAAAAGAAAAAGTGGTTTTTAATTAGTGCGTGCGTTTTAGGGGTGGCAATTGGTGCATTTGTTTTTTGTGCACAAAATTTAAATAAGGGTGAAAATTATTGCTATTATAATCAAACCCTGGTTTTTAATGCGGAAGAAAAAGTTTTGGAAGGAAAAGAAATCGTTGGTTTTTACAACTATACAGACACTGTTTTAACCAAAGCATACTTACATTTGTATCCAAATGCGTTTAGAGAAAACGCAAAAGCAAAAGTTGTTTCTCTTGCAAATGAGGTTAAGGCTTATCCAAACGGAAAAAGTTATGGCAATATTCAAATTGAAAGTGTTTGTACAAAAACTGGCAGTTTAGAGTATGAAATAGGTGGGGAAGACGAAAACATATTGATTATTGATTTTGGACAAGAACTTTATCCTGATGAATTAATTGAATTTGAAGTTGGTTTTGCGACAAGTCTTGCAAACATCAATCATAGGTTAGGTTATGGCGAAAACACATACAATCTTTGCAACTACTATCCAGTTTTATGTGTTTATGAAAATGGCGATTATGTGACAGATTTGTATCATTACAACGGCGACCCATTTTATAGCAAAATTTCTAATTATACTGTAGAAATTACATATCCCAAAGATATGACTTTAGCGAGTAGCGGAACCTTTGAAACAACCGTAAGTGAAGCAAATAAAACATCTTTAATTACAGCAAACAAAATTAGAGATTTTGCAATGGTTTTATCAGAAAAATTTACAGTTCTTTGCGATTCGTATAAAGATATAGATATAAACTATTATTATTATGACGATTCCAACCCTGCGACAACTATGGAAGTTATTAAAAAAACTTTTATGATGAATGAAAAATATGGCAAATATCCTTACAAGGCAATTTCTGTATGTGAAGCCAATTTTGTACATGGTGGAATGGAATATCCTAACATTGTGTTAATATCTGACAATTTGGCAAGTTATGATACATACATAAATGTGGTGGTGCACGAACTTTGTCATCAATGGTGGTATGGACTTGTTGGCAATAATCAATTTAAATATGGCTTTTTGGATGAAGGATTGACAGATTTTACCACTGCAATGTTTTACGATGAACATCCAGAGTATAACCATACAAGCGATGAAATATTTGATAATGCAAGTAAGTCTTACACAAATTTTGTTAAAGTGTTTAGTGATGTAATTCCTGACTTTTCCACAAAAATGGCGAGGGATTTAGATGAATTTGGGACGGAAAATGAATATGTTTATTTGTCCTATGTTAAAGGAATGTTGATGTTTTCAAATTTGAATGACCTATTGGGAAAATCAAAAATGACTAAATGTTTAAAATATTATTTTGAATGTAACAAATTTAAAGAAGCAACTCCAGATGATTTAGTTACCGCTTTTAATAAAGCAAGCGGAAAAGATTTAACAAGTTTTTTCAATTCGTGGTTTGAAGGAAATGTTGTGATAAAATAGTTTTTGTAATTAAAAACTTTAAAAAGTGTGCTTAAAGTTTTCTTGCCTTTTTAAATTTAATATGTTAAAATTTGCTTGTCTTATGTTTGATAGGCAAATTTTTTAAAAGGAATCAAAATGGCATACAAAGCACTTTATCGAAAATATAGGCCAAAAACTTTTTCGGAAGTTGTAGGGCAAGAGCATATTACAGAAACTTTAAAACATCAAGTTGCAAGTGGAAATATAAATCACGCTTATTTATTTACTGGAAGCCGTGGAACAGGCAAAACCAGCACCGCTAAAATTTTTGCAAAAGCGGTTAATTGTGCACACAACATAAATGGTGAACCTTGTTTTTCTTGCGAAGTTTGCAAGGCTCTTGACCAACCAACAAATGTAGATATTTTGGAAATTGATGCGGCATCAAATAATCGTGTTGATGAAATTAGAGATTTAAGAGAAAAAGTTAAATTTTTACCTGTTAATGGAAAATATAAAGTTTACATTATTGATGAAGTGCATATGCTTACTGACCAAGCGTTTAATGCTCTTTTAAAAACACTGGAAGAGCCTCCTGAACATATAATTTTTATTTTAGCCACAACTGAAGTTCACAAACTACCGCAAACAATTTTATCTAGATGTATGAGGTTTGACTTTAGATTGATTCCAGTTGAAATTTTAATGAAACTTATTAGAAATATATTTGATAAAGAAGGCATAAAATGTAGTGAAGAGGCGTTAAAATTAATTGCCCTTGCTGGTGAAGGAAGTTGTAGGGATACAATTTCTGTGGCAGATTGTGTAAATGCTTTTTGTCAAGGCAATATAACTCTTGAGGGTGCACAAAAAGTTTTGGGCACAAGCGATACTAAGGAATATGTTAAAATTTACGATGCAATTGAAAAAAAGGATATTGGGAAAGCATTGGAGGTTTTACAAGATAATTTCAATGCTGGCAAAAATTTAACCGTTTTTGCAAAAGACTTAACACTTCACGCCCGCAACTTGCTATGTATCAAAAATTGTGAAAATGGCGAAAATATGATTCCTCTTTCAAATGAGGGGCTGGCTTTATTAAAAAAACAATCAGAAACTATCAGTAATGATAATTTGATGGAATATATGAAAATCTTTTCTAGCATAGAAGCGGAAATGAAGTATGCTCTATCACCTAAAACTTTACTTGAAACTGCATTAATTACAGCAGTTAGTGAAGTCGGTGAGGGGCAAAAAAAAAACGAACTAAATTAGAATATAAACAAATTATAACTAATCAAACACAAAAACATATTGAAACAAATCAAAATAACCTAAATGCTTCACCTAGAACTATTTGGGGAAAGGTTATAATTTATTTAAGAGAACATCACGCTGTGGCACTCCATATTGCTTGTGGTGATATAACCGATGTAACAAAAGAAAATGATATATTTTATATAAATACAACTGAAGATTTTTTATATGATTTACTTAAATCAGAGGAAAATTATAAAGATTTAAAAAATGCTTTAAATAATTTTGGAATAAATAAGTTTGAAATTATTAAAAAAGAAAAAAAATTAACAAAAAGCCAAGAAGATATTTTAAATTTAAAAAATATTTTTGGGGATAAATTAATTATTGAATAATTGACTAGTAAAATATTAACTAAAATATTTTTTAATTAATTTTTAATAATTTATTAATAAATAAAAAATAATTGTTTTAATTAAATGTAATCAAAATATCGTCAAATAAAGGAGATTTAATATGAATAATAATTTTAGAGGTGGTTTTGGCGGAGGATTCGGTGGTGCGAATTTACAAAACTTAATGCGTCAAGCCCAAAAAATGCAAGAAGATATGCAAAAAGCGAAAGAAGAATTAGAGGCAAAAGAATTTACTGCATCAGTTGGGGGAGGAATGGTTCAAGTAACTATGACTGGTGACAGAAAAGTGACTAACATTTCTATAAAACCAGCAGTTGTTGATGTGGACGATATTGAAACGTTGCAGGACTTATTGATTGCAGGAGTTAATGATGCTCTTTCTCAAATTGAAAAAGAAGAAAAAGCAAGCGTGCCACAAATACCGGGAATGTAGTTAAAAAATATTGGAAGTAATTTTTGAAACAAATTTAAAATTAATACTACAGAATTTGCAAAATTAAAATTTTGCACTTTCTTGTGATTTAGGTATATGCCAGAACAAACTCTAAATGCAAGCATATATATTGCTTGCTTTTTGGTTTGTCGCTCCTTGTAATACTATTCAAAGGTTCATTTAAGGGGACAAATAAATTTGAATAAATCAAAATTTTAAGTTGCTTAACGCACTCTCCACGATAAATCTATAATACATTGATTTTTTTGCGAGTTTGCGTTTGCAAATTGATTTGCAAGTAAAATAGAGCAAGGCAACGTCACATAGTTAAATAATTAAAATATTTTAAGAGATAATGATTGATAAAAAGGATTATAATATGAGTGACTTAGATAAACTATCCAAACTAATCTCGGCATTTAGAGCATTGCCGGGTGTTGGATATAAAACTGCACAAAGATATGCTTACGGCGTGTTAAATATGAAAATGGAAGATGTAAATAATTTTGCTCAAAGTTTGATAGACGCAAAACAAAACATCCATTTTTGTAAAGAGTGTGGTAATTTTTCTGAAAAAGAAATTTGTGACCATTGTTTGAAAAATAATGCAGAAATAATATGTGTTGTGGCAGAACCAAAAGATGTTGCTATTATGGAAAAACTTAAAAACTTTAATGGTGCTTTTCACGTTTTGCACGGTTGCATAAATCCTTTAGAGCATAAATCTCCAAATGATATAAGAATAAAGGAACTTGTTGCACGTGTCCAAAAACATCATACAAAGGAAGTAATTATGGCAACCAATCCTGATGTTCCGGGGGATACCACCGCTTACTATATAGCAGAACTTTTAAAACCTTTTGGTGTGAAAGTTACACGAATTGCTCAAGGTGTGTCTATGGGGACTGACCTTGAGTATGCTGATGAGGTTACACTAAATAGAGCAATTGAACTTAGAAATAGTTTATAATTATTAAAGCAAGGAATGAAATGTAATTTTCATTTTTTGCTTTTTTTAGACATTTTAATTTAGGCATTGTTATTAATCTTAATAATACATTTAAACAATTTGAAAGATTCGATGTTATTTTCTAAAAAACTGTTGACATATTGGGCTTGGGTGTGATAGTATGTATCGACTACGGAAAAAATCGGGTTGAAACACAAGGTTACTTTTGCCAGTGCAATCGGTAAAAGAGAATTTGTGCGGACAAGTCTTGGCTTTTGATCAAGGCGACTAATAACGCTTTTTGTGACTTTAATATTTAGGACAAATAATTAGTCACTTTAAAAAGAGTCTGTTTTAATTGATAATTTATAATTGATATTGAAACAATGTTTAAAATTTATCATTATTAATTCACTAAATTAATCAATAACATTTCCTCTTTTTTTATTGCTCGTAGCAATGTGAACACACGGCATAGTGTTCCAATTTATGCAAAAAAAGAAAAAAGTTATTGGGAGAGTATTACAGGAGGATATAAAAATATATGGCAACAAAGCAAAAAATCAGAATCAAAGTTAAATCTTATGACCACGTTTTGCTTGACAGTGCGGTTGAAAAAATTATTGGCACTGCCGAAAAGAACGGTGCCAAAGTGGTAGGTCCTATTGCACTTCCAACAAAAAGAGAAGTTGTAACAGTTATCCGTTCACCACACAAGCACAAAGATAGTCGTGAACAATTTGAATCTAGAACTCACCAAAGAATGATTGATATTTATCCAACCAATTCTAAAACTATAGATTCATTTATGAAAATAGATTTACCTGCAGGTGTTGATATCAACATCAAAATATAATCAAACTAAAAGGAAGGAGAAGTAAATGAAAAAAGCTATAATAGGTAAAAAACTTGGTATGACTCAAATCTTCACTACCGATGGTTTGGTTGTTCCAGTTACAGTCGTTGAGGCTGGTCCTTGCACAGTCGTTCAAAAAAAGACTGAAGACAAAGAAGGCTACAATTGTGTGGTTGTTGCATTCGATGAGCAAAAAGAAAACAGAGTTAACAAAGCTCAACTTGGCGTTTACAAAAAAGCAAACGTTCCAGCACACAGAATTTTAAGAGAACTTAAATTAGATAATGCTCGTGACTATGAAATCGGAAAAGACATCACTTGCGACATCTTTGATGAAAATGACAAAGTTGACGTAACAGGTCTTACAAGAGGTCGTGGTTTCACAGGTGTTATCCAAAGATGGAATCAACATAGATTAAAAATGACACACGGTGTTTCATTAGTTCATAGAGAAGTTGGTTCAATGAGTGCAAACTCAACTCCATCAAGAGTTTTCAAAAACAAACATATGCCAGGCCAATATGGTCACGAGCAAGTAACAATCCAAAACTTGGAAATTGTTAAAGTCGATACTGCCCGTAACATTCTTTTAATTAAAGGTTGCTTGCCAGGTCCTAGAGGCACAATCGTTACAATTAAAGAAAGCGTTAAAGCATAACAAAAGAGGTAACGATATATATGAAAGCTAAAGTTTATAATATGCAAAATGCCGAAGTTGCTGAAATTGAACTTAACGATTCGGTTTTTGGTGCTGAATATAATGAAGCATTAATTCACGAAGTTGTTGTTGCTCAGGATGCTAATCTTCGTCAAGGAACAAAAAGTACTTTAACTCGCAGTGAAGTTAGAGGTCACGCTAAAAAACCTTGGAAACAAAAACACACTGGTCACGCTCGTCAAGGCTCAACTAAAGGTCCACAATTCGTTGGTGGTGGTGTTGTATTTGCTCCAAAACCAAGAGATTTTTCTAAAAAGGTTAACAAATTTGCTAAACGTACAGCTCTTGTTTCTGCACTTTCTCAAAAACTTGCACAAAACGAAGTTGTTATCTTAGATAAATTTGCTTTAGATCAAGTTAAAACAAAAGAAGTACAAAAATTCTTAGATACTTTCAAATTTGATAAAACAGTTTGTGTTGTATTAAATGAGAAAAATGATGACGTTTTACGTGCATCAAACAACATCCAAAGAGTTGATGTTACTACTGCAAACCTTTTAAATGTTAGCGAAGTTGTTAAAAACAAACAAATAGTTTTAACACTTGATGCTGTTAAATCAATCGAGGAGGCTTACGCAGAATAATGAAAGCACACGATATTATAATTAAACCTATCTTAACAGAAAAAAGTTATCAAGGCTTAAAAAACAAAGTTTACACTTTTAAAGTTGCTAAAGACGCAAACAAAGTTGAAATCAGAAAAGCTATTGAAGAAATCTTTGATGTTAAAGTAGAAAAAGTAAATACCTTAAATGTTAAAGGTAAAACAAAAACACAAAACACTAAACGTGGAAGAACAGTTGGTAAAACTAGCGATTACAAAAAAGCAATTGTTACTCTTACTAAAGATAGCAAAACAATCGCATTCTTCGACAGTTTACAATAAAAGGAGTAATTAGTTATGATTAGAAATAGAAAACCTACATCTGCTGGTTCAAGAAGCTATTCAACATTGACTTTTGAAGAAGTAACTAAAAAAACTCCTGAAAAATCATTGACAGTTTCTTTAAAGAAAACTGCTGGCAGAAATGCTCAAGGCAAAATCACCACTCGTCACATTGGCGGTGGCAATAGAAAAAAATACAGAATCATAGATTTCAAAAGAAATAAAGACAATGTACCTGCAAAAGTTGCAAGCATTGAATATGATCCAAACCGTTCAGCATTTATCGCATTACTTAACTATGCTGATGGTGAAAAACGTTACATTTTAGCTCCAGTTGGTCTTAACGTTGGCGACACCGTTATGAGTGGCGAAAATGCTGAAATTAAAGTTGGTAATGCACTTCCACTTTCTTGCATACCTGTTGGTACAGTTGTTCACAATGTTGAATTTGATGCTGGAAGAGGCGGAAAAATGGGACGTTCAGCTGGTATGGAAATCAGTTTAATGGCTAAAGAAGGCGATTATGCAACTTTAAGACTTCCATCAGGCGAGATGAGAAAAGTTCTTTTAAATTGCAAAGCAACTATTGGTACAGTTGGTAACACAGATCACGAACTTGTATCTTTAGGAAAAGCTGGTAGAAAACGTCATATGGGCGTAAGACCATCAGTTCGTGGTGTTGTTATGAACCCTAATGATCACCCACACGGTGGTGGTGAAGGTAAGTCACCTGTTGGTATGGCTTCTCCAGTTACACCTTGGGGTAAACCTGCTCTTGGTTACAAGACAAGAAAATCTAAAAAAGCATCTAACAAGTTAATTGTTAAGAGAAGAAGTAAATAAGGAGGACGGTTAAAGTATGAGTAGAAGTTTAAAGAAAAAACCTTATGTTTTTTCAAAATTATTGAAAAGAGTTGAAGAAATGAACCAATCTGGCAATAAAAAACCTATCAAAACTTGGTCACGTTCTTCTACAATATATCCTGAATTTGTTGGATTTACTTTTGCTGTTCACAATGGCAAAAAACATATCCCAGTTTACTGCACAGCTGAAATGGTTGGTCATAAACTTGGTGAATTTGCTCCAACAAGAACCTTTAAAGGTCACGCAGGTCAAAAGTCGGCAACTACAGCAAAGGCTGGTAATTAGAGGTATTTATGGCAACTAGAATTAAAGAAAAAGCTTTAACAAGAGCAAAAAATGCAGACACAAGAGCATTCGCTACTGTTAAATATGTTAGAATGAGCCCTTCAAAAGTTAGAATTACTCTTGATACAATCAGAGGTAAAAAAGTTGAAGAAGCTATGGCTATTTTAGCAAACCAAACAACTGCAGCTGCAGAAGTTTGCTTAAAACTTGTAAAATCAGCACTTGCAAATGCTGAAAACAATAAAGGCTTAGCAAAATCTGACCTTGTTGTTGATGAATGTTATGTTTGCCCAGGACCAACACTCAAACGTTTGGATATCCGTGCAAGAGGCAGAGCAAACAGATTATTAAAAAGAACTTGTCACATCACAGTTTATCTTGATGGTGTAAAGGAATAAAGGAGGCAAAGTATGGGACAAAAAGTTAGCCCAATCGGGCTTAGAATTGGTATTAACAAACCTTGGGATTCTACTTGGTATGCTAGTAAAGAAGACTTTGCTAAATTTCTTCTTGAAGACAATAAAATTAGAAAATTCTTAAACAAAGAATATGCTCAAGCATCAATATCAAAAATTGTTATTGAAAGAACTAAAGAAAAATTGGTTATCAATATTTACACTGGTCGTCCAGCAGTTTTAATCGGACAAAAAGGTGCAAATATTGAAGTTATTAAAAAACAACTTTCTAAAATTATTAAACCAACAAAAAATTTGTTTATTAATATTAAAGAAGTTAAAAAAGTTGACCTAGATGCTCAGTTAGTAGCTGAAAGCGTTGCAGGACAACTTGAAAAACGTATCGCTTTCCGCCGTGCTTTAAAACAAGCTATCCAAAAAGTTATGAAAGCTGGAGCTAAAGGATGTAAAGTACAGGTTAGCGGTGTTGTTGATGGTGCAAGCACTATTGCAAGAACAGAACGTTATATGGAAGGTTCTCTTCCTCTTCAAACAATACGTGCAGATATCGACTACGGTGTTGCAGCAGCTTACACAGATTATGGTAAACTTGGTGTTAAATGCTGGATTTATAAAGGCGATATTTTAGGCACAAAAGATGAAGCAAAGGAGGAAAAGCCAAATGTTAATGCCTAAGAGAGTAAAAAGAAGACGTGTTCAACGTGGTCGTATGACTGGTAAATGCACTCGTGGTAATAAACTTGCTTATGGCGAGTATGGTTTGGTTACTTTAGATCCTTGTCAAATTAAATCTAACCAAATTGAAGCAGCCCGTGTTGCTTTAACAAGATTTATTAAACGTGGTGGTAAAGTTTGGATTGATATTTTCCCAGACACCCCAGTAACTAAAAAACCTGCAGAAACTCGTATGGGTTCTGGTAAAGGTAGTCCTGAATTTTGGGTTGCAAAAGTTAAACCTGGTAGAGTTTTATTTGAAATCGCTGACGTTTCAGAAGAAACCGCAAGAGAAGCATTAAGACTTGCTGGACACAAACTTCCTTGCAAAGTAAAATTTGTAAAAAAAGCTGATTTAGAAGGAGGAGTTGAATAATGAAAGTAGCTGAAATTAGAGCAATGAGCGAAGAAGAACTTAATACAAAATTAAAATCACTTAAGTCAGAATTATTCAATCTTCGCTTCGCACAAGCAACAGGAAGTTTATCTAATCCAATGCAACTTCACAACATTAAAAAAGATATTGCAAAAATAAACACAATATTAAGAGAAAGGAAGGCGTAAGTAATATGGAAAATTTAGAAAGAAACAACCGCCCTACAAGACAAGGTACTGTTGTAAGCGCTGGAAAAATGGATAAAACAGTAGTTGTTAGCATTGTTGACAATGTTAAACATCCACTTTATAAAAAAGTCGTAAAAAGAACAACAAAATTCAAAGCTCACGATGAGAAAAATGAATGTGGACTTGGTGATGTAGTTGAAATTATGGAAACCCGTCACCTTTCTAAAGACAAATACTATCGTGTTGTTAGAATCGTTGAAAAAGCTAAGTAGGAGGTAGCAAGTTATGGTACAACCACAAACTAGATTAAAAGTAGCCGACAACACTGGTGCTAAAGTTATTATGTGCATTAGAGTATTAGGTGGATCATTTAGAAGAAGTGGTAACATCGGAGATGTGATTATTGCTTCTGTAAAATCTGCTATCCCTGGCGGTAGCGTTAAAAAAGGCGATGTTGTTAAAGCCGTTATAGTTAGAACATCAAAAGGTCTTCAAAGACCAGATGGCTCTCATATCCGTTTTGATGACAATGCTGCTGTAATTATTGATGAACAAGGACAACCAAAAGGTACTCGTATTTTTGGACCTATTGCAAGAGAACTTCGTGACAAGGGATATATGAAAATTATTTCACTTGCACCAGAAGTTATATAATAAAGGAGAAATAAAATGGCAAAATCATTTGTTAAAAAAGGTGATAAAGTTTTAGTAATCACTGGTAAAGAAAAAGGCAAAACTGCTGACGTTTTAGAAGTTTCTCCAAAAACTGGTAAAGTTCTTGTAGATGGAATAAATGTTGTTACTAAACATCAAAAACCAAAATCACAACAAGATAAGGGTGGAATTATTAAAAAATCTGCTCCTATTGAAGCTTCAAATGTTATGGTAGTTTGCTCAACTTGTGGTAAAGCAACAAGAGTTAAACACAAAGAAATTGATGGCAAAAATGTACGTATATGTGCAAAATGCGGTGCATCTTTAGATAAAGAATTTGTAAAAGCTACAAAAAAAGATGCTAAAAAAGCAGTTAAAGAATCTAAAAAAACCAAAAAAGAAGATAAAGGAGAATAGGAATAATGGATAAAGCAAGATTAAGCATTATGTATAAAGAAACTGTTGTTCCAGCACTTATCAAAGAATTTGGTTATAAAAATATCAACGAAGTTCCAAAACTCGAAAAAATCGTTTTAAATATGGGACTTGGCGAAGTAAAAGATAATTCAAAATCTTTCCAAATCGCTGTTGATGAACTTACAGCAATTGCTGGACAAAAAGCTATTGCAACTGTTTCTAAAAAAGCTATTTCTAACTTCAAAGTTAGACAAGGTATGAAAATTGGTGCTAAAGTTACCTTAAGAGGAAATAGAATGTATGAGTTCTTAGATAGACTTATCTCTATTGCTCTTCCAAGAGTACGTGACTTTAAAGGTATAAGCACAAAAGCTTTTGACGGAAAAGGCAATTATGCTTTAGGAATTAAGGAACAACTTATATTCCCAGAAATCTCTTACGATAAAATTGATAGAGTAAGAGGATTAGATGTAGTATTCGTTACAAGTGCAAAGTCGGACGAAGAAGCAAAAGCACTTTTAAGCGCTTTAGGCATTCCTTTTAGAAGATAAGGTGGAAAAATGGCAAAAACATCATTAAAAGCAAAACAACAAAGAAAACAAAAGTTTTCTACTCGTGAATATACACGTTGCACAATTTGCGGACGTCCACACGCAGTTCTTAGAAAATACGGAATATGCAGAATTTGTTTTAGAGAATTAGCATCAAAAGGTGAAATCCCTGGTGTTAAGAAATCTAGTTGGTAGGAGGAAATATGGTATTTACAGATCCAATTGCAGATATGCTTACTCGTATTCGTAACGGACTTACCGCACACTTGAATGAAGTTAGCGTTCCTGCATCAAAAGAAAAACTTACAATCGCAAACATCTTAGTTAAAGAAGGTTACATTGCAGGTTGTGACGAAAAAGAAGAAAATGGTCACAAAAATATAATCATCACATTAAAATATGATGAAAATGGCGATAGTGTTATCCAAGGAATTAAAAGAATATCTAAACCTGGTCTTAGAGTTTATGCTCAAAAAGATAAACTTCCACAAGTTATATCAGGTCTTGGAATAGCAATCGTTTCAACAAATAAAGGTATATTAACAGATAAACAAGCACGTGCTGCCGGCGTTGGCGGTGAAGTGTTGGCGTTTGTTTGGTAGGAGGAGATTATGTCAAGAATAGGTAGAAAAGAAATTATTGTTCCTGCTGGCGTAACTGCTTCTATTACAGGCAATGTTGTTACAGTTAAAGGCAGTTTAGGTGAACTTACTCAAACTGTTGATAAATTAATCACTGTTCACATTGCTGATGGCAAAATAGCACTTACAAGAGCAAATGACGAAAATGAAACAAGAGCAAAACACGGTCTTTATAGAGCACTTATTGCAAATATGGTTAAAGGTGTAAGCGAAGGCTTTACCAAAAGCCTTGTTATTGCCGGTGTTGGTTATAAAGCAGTTGTTAAAGGCAATACTTTGGTTTTAAGTTTAGGATTCTCTCACGATGTTAATATGGAAATTCCTACTGGCTTAAAAGTAGAATGTCCAAGTATGCTTGAAATTAAAATATCTGGTGCAAATAAAGAACAAGTTGGTCAATTTGCAGCTAACATTAGAGATGTTAGACCGGTTGAACCTTACCACGGATATGGCGTACATTATGCTGATGAAAAGGTTATTAGAAAAGTCGGAAAAACTGCTGCAAAAGGTAAAAAATAGGAGAATAGGATAAATGTTAAATAAAGAAGATAGAAATGCAAAAAGAGTTAAAAGACATAACCGTGTTAGAAAAAACATTTCTGGCACTGCTGAATGTCCAAGACTTTGCGTATATAGAAGTAATGTTAGAATCTATGCTCAAATAATAGATGATGTTAAAGGTTTAACACTTGTTAGCGCTTCTTCTATTGATAAAGATTTAGACTTAGCAGGTAAACCTAAAACCGAACAAGCAAAACTTGTTGGTGAAAAATTAGGTAAACTTGCTATTAGCAAAGGTATCAAAAATGTAGTTTTTGATCGTGGCGGTTATTTATATACTGGACGTGTTCAAGCTCTTGCCGATGGTGCAAGAAGTGCAGGACTCGAGTTTTAGGAGTAAGTTATGGCAGATTTAGATAAAGTAAAAAAAGATAGACCAAGAAGAGAAAAAGAAGAAAGACGTCACGAAGACGATGGCTTTGACAAAGTTTTGGTTGCCGTTAGACGTGTAACTAAAGTTGTTAAAGGTGGACGTACAATGCGTTTTTCTGCAATGGTTGTTGTTGGCGATCGTAAAGGTAGCGTTGGTATTGGAACTGGTAAAGCTGGTGAAGTTCCTTCAGCTATTGATAAAGCAACAGCTTCAGCTAAGAAAAACTTAGTAAAAATCTCAACCCAAGATACAACAATCCCACACGAGATTATTGGTAAATTCGGTGCAACATCTGTTCACCTTATCCCTGCTAAACCAGGTACTGGTGTTATCGCTGGTGGTGCAGCTCGTTCAATTATTGAACTTGCCGGAATTAAAGATATCGTTACAAAACGTCACGGTTCTTCAAACAAAATTAACCTTGTTAAAGCAACTTTAAATGGCTTAAAAACTTTAAAAACTAAAGAACAAATTGCTGCTCGTCGTGGCATAGCCGTTGAAGAGATATAGGAGGAAATTATGTCAGAAAAACAACTTAAAGTAACCTATATCAGAAGCAAAATAGGTTATAACAAAAATCAAGCAAAAATTATTGAAGCTTTAGGCTTCACAAAATTAAATCAAACAAAAATCTTCCCAGACAATGCGTCTATTCGTGGTTCACTTTTCCACGTTAGACACCTTGTTAAAGTGGAAGAAATATAGGAGGAAACAATGGATATTCAAACTCTTTCTCCAGCAAAAAATTCTAATCGTAAATCTTTTAGAGTTGGTAGAGGACTAGGTTCAGGTCTTGGTAAAACAAGCGGTAAAGGCCATAAAGGTCAAAACGCAAGAAGTGGTGGCGGTGTTCGTCCAGGCTTCGAAGGTGGACAACTTCCACTTGTTCGTAAACTTCCAATTCGTGGGTTTAACAACTACAACTTTAAAAAGCAATATGCAACAGTAAATGTTGGCGATTTGGAAATGTTTGACGCAAACTCAGTTATTACACAAGAACTTTTATATGAAACACGTGTTATTGGTAAAATGATGCCTTATGGCCTTAAAGTTTTAGGCGATGGCGAACTTACTAAACCATTAACTATTAAAGCTGCTAAATTCACAAAATCTGCAGTTGAAAAAATTGAAAAAGTCGGTGGAAAAACAGAGGTAATTTAATGTTTAAAACAATAATTGACGCTTTTAAAATAAAAGAGGTTAGACGTAAGATTTTTATTACTCTTATTCTTTTATTCTTGTTTCGTGTTGGTTGTTGGCTTCCTATCCCTGGTATTGACAAAGAAGTTTTTGCCAGTTCGGTTTCCGCAGACCAAAACGGATTTTTAGGACTTTTAAGTACGCTTAGTGGTGGCGCATTATCCAATGCGTCAATTTTGGCTCTTGGTGTATCACCATACATTAATGCTTCTATCATTATTCAACTTTTGCAAGTTGCAATTCCAAGACTTGATGATCTTGCTCAAAGCGGTGAAGATGGTAGAAAAAAAATTAATTTATATACAAGAATTGCAGCATTAATTCTTGCTGTAGCTCAAGCAATCGGTATTACCGTTGCATTGTCAAAAAACACTTTATTTGATACAAGACTATGGTCTGGTTCAATGGCAGGCTTTGCTCCTGTGTTTACAGTTATAGTGCTTGTTGCCGGTGCAATGTTTACAGTTTGGCTTGGCGAAAGAATTACTGAAACAGGTATTGGTAATGGTCTTTCATTATTAATATTTGTTGGTATTCTTTCTTCTGCAGGAACTGCTATATTGTTTACTCTTACAAACATTTTTGGAGGAAATACCAAATATTTATGGAATTTGTTGGTATTCTTCGTTGCAGTTATTGCAGTATTTGCTCTTATCATATTTATTGACGGGGCAGAAAGAAAAATTCCAGTTCAATATGCTAAACAAGTTAATGGCAGAAAAGGCTATAATGGTCAAAGCAATTTTATTCCTGTAAGGGTTAATGGTTCAGGTGTTATTCCTATCATTTTTGCGAGTGCAATCCTCTCATTCCCTTATATGTTAATAAGTTTATTCTGGCCTAATGCCGCTGAAGGATATAATAAAGTTTTAGGGTCAGGAACTTGGTTGTATATTGTTTTAACCGCTCTTTTGATTTTATTCTTTACTTATTTCTATGCTCAAATTACATTTAAGCCAGAAGATATAAGTAAAAATATTCAACAAAGTGGTGGATTTATAGAGGGAGTAAGGCCAGGTAAGGATACAGTAAATTTTTTAACTAGAGTTTCAAGACGTGTGACTTTATTTGGTGCAGTTTTTCTTGCTTTTATCGCACTTGTACCTTCGGTAGTATTTGCGTTAATTGGTGGAGAATTGACAACCTTAACAGGAGCATTTAGTGCTACTGGAATGATGATTGTAGTTTCAGTTGCTCTTGAATTCCAAAAACAATTGGAATCTCAAATGATAACAAGAAACTATAAAGGATTTTTAAATTAATTTTCTATTAACCCAAGAAAATTAAAAAAGTAATTAACCCAATACTTTAAAAATAAAGGTGCAAGCAATTTTGTTTGCACCTTTACTTATAAAGGTGTACAATATATTTGGGAGTATTATGAATGAATATTGTTTTACTTGGCAAACCTGGTGCGGGTAAAGGTATGTTTGCAGAGTTTTTGCAAAAACACTACGGATTTACTCATATTTCAACAGGTGACCTTTGCCGAAAAAATATTAGAGATAACACTATTTATGGAAAAATAGTTGAAGAACACATTTCTAAAGGACAATTGGTACCTCTTGAAATAATTTTGGATATGTTAAAGTCTGAAATAAAAAAAGAAACAAGCATAGGCTTTATTTTGGACGGATTTCCTCGAAACATTATTCAAGCGAAAGAACTTGAAAAAATTGTTGACGTTGATGCAGTTTTAATGATTGATGTTCCAGATGAAATCATTTTAGAGAGAATATTAAATAGGCGAATTTGTCCAAATTGTCATAAAGTATATAATTTAAAAGATACAAATGGAAAATGTTTAGAGTGCGGAACTGTTCTTGTTAAAAGGGCAGATGATGATTTAAAAATTGTAAAAAATAGACTACAAGTTTACGAAAAAGAAACAAAGCCTTTAATTGAATATTTTAACAAGAAAATAATTGTAATAGATAATTCTTCGCAAATTGATGTAGCAATAAGCAAAATTAAGGAAATAATAGATAATTTACTTAAAAAAACGGGAGAAAATGTATGATTTGTAGGACACAAGAAGATATAGACGGTATGATGCTTGCCGGGAAAATAACTGGTCAGGCATTAAAATACGCAGAAACTTTGATAAAACCAAATATTTCTACGTTTGAACTTGACAAATTGATAGAAAAGTATATAATAGATAAAGGTGCAATTCCGTCATTTTTGAATTATGATGGCTATCCAGCCAGCATTTGTGCATCAATTAATAGTGTTGTCGTGCATGGTATCCCTTCTGTAAACACCATCCTTAAGGAAGGAGATATTGTTAGCATAGACGTAGGAGCTATAATCAATGGCTATAATGGTGACGCAGCTAGAACTTTTGCAGTTGGGAAAATTTCCCCTGAAAAAGCTAGACTAATTGAAGTCACAAAACAATGCTTTTTTGAAGGTATTAAACATTTAGCAATTGGTGAAAAACTCGGCAAATTATCTTATGCAATTCAAAAACATGCAGAGTCTAATGGTTATTCTGTTGTACGTGAACTTGTCGGACACGGCATAGGTCACGATATGCACGAATCTCCAGAAGTCCCTAATTATGGATTACCTTCTCAAGGAATTAGAGTTAAGGAAGGAATGTGCCTCGCTATTGAACCTATGATTAATATGGGCGAAAGATATATTTATATTAATGAGGACGGCTGGGGGATTGAAACCCGCGATGGAAAACCATCTGCTCATTATGAAAATACGGTCATCGTTACCAAAAATGGCGTTGTTATCACAACATTAATTGAGGATTAAAATTATGAAAATAGGCGACATAGTTATTTCTACTTATGGTCACGATATGGGTGAATGGTATATTGTTGAACAAGTTTTAAACGAATATGTTTTTCTTGTTAACGGTAAAAGTAAACCTATAGATAAACCAAAGAAGAAAAAGGTCAAACATATTTTAGCAACAAATTTTTTTGCAGAAGATATTGCAAATAAACTTATTGGCAAACAATCTGTACAAAATGCTGAAATACGAAAGACTATAAAATTTTTCAAAGAGCAAAATTAAGTAAGAGGAGAACGTATGTCAAAGGAAGATGTAATTGAATTTGAAGGCGTGGTAGAAGAAGTTTTGCCAAACACCGCATTTTTAGTTAAATTATCTAATGGACACACAATTACTGCGTACCTTTCAGGAAAATTAAGAATCAATTATATTAAAATTCTTGAAGGTGATAAGGTTAAAATTGAAATGAGTCCATATGACCTCACTAAGGGTAGAATTACTTGGCGTGGAAAAAACTAGGCCTCTTATTAAATTAAAAAAGGAGAAATTTATGAAAGTAAGACCATCAGTAAAACCAATGTGCGATAAATGCAAAGTTATCAAAAGAAATGGTAAGGTTATGGTAATTTGCTCAAAAGATAAATCTCATAAACAAACTCAAGGCTAATATTTAGTTGTGAAAAAATGTTTTGAGATAATCATTTGAAATTAAAAATAACGTTTTGCAAGTGCGGCTGGTAAAGAGATTTACTTATCTTGCAAACGAAGACATACATCACATAAAACAAAAAATTTTTGGAGGAAATAAAAAATATGGCAAGAATCGCTGGTGTCGATTTACCAAGAGAAAAAAGAATTGAAATCGGCTTAACCTATATTTATGGTATAGGCCGTGAAACTGCTAACAAAGTATTAGCAGAAACTGGCATTAATCCAGATACACGTGTTAAAGATCTTGATGAAAATGACGTGGCAAAACTTAGAAACTATATTGAACACAACTTAATTGTTGAGGGTGATTTAAGAAAAGAAGTTTCTATGAACATCAAAAGATTACAAGAAATAGGCTCGTATAGAGGTCTTCGTCATAGAAGAAACTTACCTGTACGTGGTCAAAACACACGCAACAACTGCAGAACAAGAAAAGGCAAGAAAAAAGTCGTAAGCGGTAGCTCTAAAAAAGGTAAAGCAGTTTAAGGAGATAGATAAAAATGGCTGACGTTAAAAAGTCAAAAAAGAAAAGAGTGTCTAGAAATATTGATAAAGGACAAGTTCACATCAAAAGTTCTTTTAACAATACACTTGTGACATTTACAGATATGCAAGGTAATGCAATTTCTTGGGCATCATCTGGTAAATTCGGTTTAAGAGGCTCAAAAAAGAGCACTCCATTTGCAGCTCAACAATCTGTTGAAGATGCAGCAAAAGTCGCTTTGGATAACGGTATCAAATCTGTTGAAGTTTACGTAAAAGGCCCAGGCAATGGTCGTGAGTCTGCAATTCGTTCTCTTCAAACTATGGGTATTGCTGTTACACTCATTAAAGATGTTTCACCAATCGCTCACAATGGTTGCCGTCCACCAAAAATCAGAAGAGTTTAATTGGAGGAAATTAATATATGGCAAGATGTACTGGTGCAGATTGTAGAGAATGTCGCCGTGAAGGTTGCAAACTTTTCCTTAAAGGCGAAAGATGCACAACTAAAAAATGTGCTATGGAAAGAAGACCTGTTGCCCCTGGACAACACGGAACTTCTAGAAAGAAAGTTACTGAATATGGCACACAATTAAGAGAAAAACAAAAAGTTAAAAAAGCTTATGGTATCTTAGAAAAACAATTTAGAAGATATTATGATGAAGCTGAAAGAATGAAAGGCGTTACTGGTGAAAATATGCTTTCATTAATTGAAAGACGTTTAGATAACGTAGTTTACAGAATGGGAATAGGTTCTTCAAGAAAAGAAAGCCGTCAAATTGTAAACCATTGTCAAATCACAGTTAACGGGAAAACAGTTAATATTCCTTCTTACCAAGTTAAAGTTGGTGACATTATTGCTGTTAAAGAAAACAAAAGAGATCTTGAAATGTTTAAACAACTTAAAGATATGAAAATGGTTATGCCAAAATGGTTAGAATTTAACACTGAAACTTTGTCAGGTAAAGTTTTAGCATTACCAGTTAGAGATGATATCGACTTAAGCATTAAAGAACACTTAATTATTGAATTATATTCAAGATAGTAGGAGGAATAATTAATTATGATGGAAATGGAAAAACCACGAATCACTTGTGAAGAAACAGAGGGTGGTTCATATGCTCGTTTTATAGTAGAACCACTTGAAAAAGGTTATGGTATAACACTTGGTAATGCTATGAGAAGAACTCTTCTCTCAAGTCTTCCTGGAGTTGCACCAATAGCAATAAGAATTACAAATGTAATGCACGAATTTTCAAGTGTTGTTGGCGTTACTGAAGACGTTGTTGATATCATACTTAACTTAAAATACCTTGCAGTTAAAACTGATAACACTGATAAAGATTTCACAACTATTCTTCACCTTAAACAAAAAGGTGCTGGAGAAATTAAAGCATCTGATTTTGATTCTAATACTGATATTGAAATCTTAAATCCAGAGCTTCATATTTGTACTTGCGACAGCGATGCAAATTTTGATTTAGAAGTGTTAATTGGTAGAGGTAGGGGTTATGTTCCTAATAATATCAATAAAGAAAAACTCCCTTCAGCAGATTTCATTGCAATGGATAGTTTGTTCTCACCAATTAAAAAAGTTAATTATGCTGTGGAAAGTACACGTGTTGGTCAAAGCATTGATTTTGACAAATTAACTTTAGAGGTTGAAACAAATGGTACTATTACAGCTCGTGAGATAGTTAGTCTTGCAGGCAAAATTATCAATGAGCACGTTAACTTGTTTATTGAACTTTGTGACAATATGAGCGATATGCAAATTATGGTTTCAAAAGAAGAAGACGAACAAGTTAAAGTATTAGAAATGCCTATTGAAGAAATGGATCTTTCTGTAAGATCTTACAACTGCTTAAAGAGAGCAAATATAAACACTGTAGATGATTTAACTAAAAAATCTAAGAGTGATATGTTAAAGGTTAGAAACCTTGGCTTAAAATCAATAGAAGAAGTTGTTGCTAAACTTCAAGCTTATGGCTTGGGTCTTCGCAACGATGAAGAATAAAAGGAGAAAACAATGGCTAACAGCAAATTAGGTAGACCAAGTAAAGAAAGATTGGCTGTTCTTAGAAATCAAGTTAGCTATTTGCTATGGTATGGTAGAATTGAAACTACTGTAGCTAAAGCAAAAGCTGTTGCATCTAAGGCTGAAAAAATACTTACTCTTGCAATAAATTCTTATGAAGACAATGTTACTGTAAAAAAACAAATTACAGTAGATGGTAAAAAAGTTGAAAAAGAAGTAGTTAACGATGGCGTTAAAAAACTTAATGCAAGACGTAAAATGATGGCTTTCTTATATGATTTTGATGAACAACGTCAAGAAAAAGAAAAACTTGCAGATTTTAAAGCAAGAACTGATGGAGTTAATCACGCTTTAATTGAAAAAATCTTTAACGTTTATGCTCCAAAATACGCAGAACGTGCTAAAGAAGTTGGAAATTTTGGTGGTTATACAAGAGTTATCAAAACTTCAGCTCGCCGTGGTGATGCTGCTGAAATGGCAATCGTAGAATTAATTTAGGAAGCGTTCACTTTCTAACAAAAGTTAAAAGTCCTCAAAACATATTTGTTTTGAGGTTTTTTTATTTTGATATCTAAAACGTTGCAAAACTATACATTAAAATTGCATTTTGGTAGGGTTCCCGAAGTCCTGACAAAAAGACACTTAAAGTTTAAGCATCCTTTGTTCCAAAAACATTTCAACATTTGTTTTTATTATTTTTTTATATAGGAAACACCGTAAACGACAAATTGGAATTTTAAGAGAAATATAAGCACAAATCTAGAATTTGTTGCAAATTTGTTTCCTATAGATTAATAATGAGTATATGAGAATATGTGCATATAGTTATGTAAATATTAGGCTAATTTTTTTTAATCTTACAAAAATACATATAGCGGATAATTAATAAATTGTAGGATAGTTGTATATATTTTCATATGCAAGATTTAAACAAGATTTTAATAAACAAATATTTTCATTATTTTCCATTTGACAAAAATATTTGATATATATTAAAATGTATTAAGTTTAAATAGGAGATTAAGATGAAAAGAATTAAAACACTTGAAACTAGAAAATTAGTTGACCAAACTTTAAAAACAAGTGGTTGTGGAGAATGTCAAACTTCTTGTCAATCAGCTTGTAAAACTTCTTGCGGGGTTGCTAATCAACAATGCGAAAAAGCAATGGCTAAAAAGTAAAAAATAAAAAAATAATTACAAAAAATGCCGAAGCAATCGGCTTTTTTTGTGGTTTTTTGAATTTTATATACAACTTACATTTATGGAGAAAAAATATGATTCATTGTTATAAACAAAATGGGCACAACATTGTTCTTGATGTGTTTAGCGGTAGTGTACACACTGTCGATGATTTAGCCTATGATATAATTAAGTTATATGAAAATATTGATAAAGAAAAAATTATTGAGTTAATGTTGAAAAAATATAAAAATGATAACACAATCAACAGGCAAGAGATATTGGACACCTTGCAAGATATTGAAACGTTAAAAAATGAGAAAAAACTTTTTACTGAAGATGTTTATCAAGATAAGGCTTTTGATTTTAAAAACAGAAACAATGTTATAAAAGCACTTTGTTTGCACGTTGCTCATACTTGTAATTTAAACTGCGAATATTGTTTTGCTTCTCAAGGAAAATATCACGGGGATAGAGCCTTAATGAGTTTTGAAGTGGGGAAACGTGCAATAGATTTTCTTATTGAAAATTCAGGAAGTAGGCACAATTTAGAAGTTGATTTTTTTGGTGGAGAACCTCTTATGAATTTTGATGTCGTTAAAAAAATCGTTGAATATGCTAGAAGTGTTGAAGGCAATTATAATAAAAATTTTAGATTCACACTTACAACAAATGGTTTAGGAATCAATGATGATGTAATAGATTTTGCTAACAAAGAATGTCATAATGTTGTTTTAAGTTTAGACGGTCGAAAAGAAATTCACGACAGTTTAAGAAAAACTATAACAGGCGAGGGTTCTTATGACATTATAATTCCAAAATTTAAAGAATTAGTAAAAAAACGTGAAGGTAAAAATTATTATATTAGAGGAACTTTCACGCATAACAATGTTGATTTTACAAATGATATTTTCCATATGGCAGACCTAGGCTTTAGCGAACTTAGTATGGAACCTGTAGTTTGTAAACCTAATGAAAGTTATGCTTTAACTGAAGAAGATTTACCAAAACTTTACGAACAATATGAACTTTTAGCAAAAGAGATGTTAAAACGCAAAAAAGAAGGAAAACCAATTACTTTTTATCATTATATGCTTGATTTATCTCACGGCCCTTGCATTTATAAAAGAATAAGTGGCTGTGGAAGTGGCACTGAATATTTGGCAGTTACACCTTGGGGTGATTTATATCCTTGCCATCAATTTGTTGGTGATGAAAAATATTGTTTAGGCAATATTTATGAAGGAATTAAAAATAAAGATTTAGTCAATGATTTCAAAAAGTGCAATGCTTATGCAAGACCTGATTGCAAAGATTGTTGGGCAAAACTTTATTGTAGTGGAGGGTGTGCAGCCAACGCGTATCATTCTACGGGCGACATAAAAGGCACATATGAATATGGCTGTAAACTTTTCAAAAAGAGAATTGAATGTGCAATTATGATGCAGGTGGAAGAAGCGTTAAATGACTAAAAAATCATTGCAAAATTAATTTTTAATTGATAAAATATATCTATGAAAAACATAAAGGAAATTGTTTCAACTAATTTAGTTAATTTAAGAAAGCAAAAAAATTTAACTCAAATAGAACTTGGAGAAATAGTTAATTATTCTGACAAGGCTATTTCTAGGTGGGAAAAAGGCGAATCATTGCCAGATGTGGGGACACTCCAAACTCTTTGTGATGCTTTAGATGTTCCAATCACATACATATTTGAAGAACATATAGAAGGCGAAAAGAGTTTTTTAGAAAAAAATCAAAGTGCAAACAAAATTGTCTGCACAGCACTTTCTGTTTCTATTGTTTGGCTTGTTGCCGTTGTTTTCTTTTTGTATTTAAAAATATATAATCATTATAGTTATTGGCAAACTTTTGTTTGGGCGGTTGTTGCAAGTTCAATTGTACTTAAATATTTCAATTATATATGGGGTAAAAAAGTATATTCAATTTACATCGATTCGCTTTTTATTTGGTCCGCCATAACAGCTCTTTATTGTCATTTTATTTCTTATAATCTATGGTTAATATTTTTTATAGGTGCTCCTGTGCAAATTGTAATAATATTAAATTATTTTATAAAAACACTAAAAAAATTACCACAAAAAAAACAAAAATAAATTTAATTTTTAAGATAGTATTTTTAATTTAATTAAATTACTATCTTTTTTATGCAAAATGTCAATTGTGTTTAAATTAATAGAAAGCTTTGATTTTGTTTGTTTTTTTTTGGTGTTAATTTAATAAAAAATTTGATAAAAATCTACAATTCTCGTCAAATGAGAATTTTGAAATTGATTCTCATATGCAATCTTAAAGTTGAGAATTATTTTTATCAAAAATTCCTTTAAATCATCATAGATTAATTGTATAATTTTAGCAGTAAACTATAAGTTTAATGCAAACAAAAAAACACTTTAAAAATTCAAACAAAAGCAAAAAAATTAAAAGGGAAATCACTAATGGAAAAATTAGAAATGCAAAACATTAATGACACATTAAATGTTACTAATGAAACAAGCATTAGTGATTCTAAAAGAAGAAAAAATAAAAAATCTAAAATCAAAAAGAAAATGTCAAAAAAACGTTTTTGGATAACAATGTCTTCAGTTGTTATAATGGGCTTTATTTTTGGTTTGGGAATTGGGAAATATATCATAGGAGGGAAATTAGATCCAAATAGATATAATTTTGCTGTATCTGCTTTGGTGGATAATGTTGACGATATTAAAAAAGAAGCAAAAAATAAAAATCAAATTAAACTTGGAGCAACAAAATGTTGCGTGCTTGCATTTGATAAAACTTTTAACTACGAAGATGTAAAGATTGTTGGAAAGGGTGAAGTTATTGCTCAAGTTGGACCTGTAAAGGCAAAACAAACTATTGATTCACTTACAATAAGAAATGGAAAAAATTTATTTATTGAAACAATTAGCATAAGCCAATATGTTCAAGCGTTAAACAGAAATTATGTTAATGATGGAACCATAAAACAATATGGTGGAAAAATAAATGGAAACACTATAACTTGGGATGGTCAAAATTACAACACAGGTGAAAATGATATAAAAACAATGAAAGATTATCAAACAAGATATGGAGCAACATTGTTTGAATATATGACTTACATAGTTTCTTCAAAAACAGTAGTTACTGAAAGCGAAGTGCAACAAGATGAAAATGGAAATTATACATTCTCTCTTACATTAGACAAAAGCAAATCGGTAGTTAATTATGTAAAAGCAATGAAAGACACTGGGGGGTTAAAAGATTATCCTGACTTTACCTCTGACCCTAAAATTACACTTTTGATTGATGCTGATTACAGAATTTTAAAATTTGAAAGTGAAGAGCAATATACAGCTAATGTTGGAATTAGAGCAAAATCAAATGCTACATTAACCAATATTTTTACTTATGATGGAAATTTTGCAATTCCTGCATTAACTGACAATTCAACGAAAAATTAATTAAAAAGATTAAAAATCTAAAGTGAATTTTAATCTTTGTGATAAATGAAAACAAAAAGGTTTATAAATATATGAGTAAATTTTTATTATTTTTTTCTGTATTCTTTTTAGTTACAACTGGAACAGCATTTGGTACAGTTGCTTTAGACAACATTTTTTATAAAGGTTCATCACCAACACAAACTAATCAAATCATAAAAGATAATGATGACACTCAAGAAGAATCTGATGGGGAAAAACTTTTAAATAATTTATTGACTATTGATTCAACATCTTTAAATTTAGAGTTGGAACTAAATGATGACAAAACTAATGATGTTGATAGTTTAAATTATAGTGACCAAAACAATAAAATTATTGTTAAATTTGAGGGTAACTTAAGTTTACAAGATTTAGAAAATATAAAAATTTGTGGAAAGTTAAATATAAGTTATGAAAACAATAACATTACTTTAAATATATACTTTTTAGATAAAACACTATATGTTTCTAATGAAACAATGAAAATTAAATTGGAAGTGGAAAGTCTTTCAAAAATTAGTGATTTAATACCATTACTTGGCATTAATTTAGATTTAGGTCTTGATTTCTCTTCAATTGATACTGATGCAATTTTGACTAATTTGCAAAACATAAAAGCTGAAAAATTAGATAATGGCGACTTGTTTATGCCTTTTACAATTTTTGAGGGTTTAACTTTAAATATTTACACAAACGATAAATATGAAGTTAAAAACATTCAAGCAAACAATTTAAAACTTGCACAAAAAATTATCAATTTAAATGCGGGACTGGAAAAAAGTTATTTAGAAATTACTGAACCAGAAAATTCTTCAGAGTTTACCAATGTTACAAAAATGGTAAACTTAATTGACAATGCTAAAGAAATCATAACAAACAAAAAATTGCATTTAAATGTTAATGCAAGCATAAGTGATAAGCAAACCATTCAAGCTATGGGAAATTTGGATATTGACTTTAGTTCAAACACAAATGTATACGCATATTTTAATGTTGATTACAACAATTCAAATTATGCTATCAAACTTGGTTATATAAACGACACGTTATATTTGCAATTAAATGACTATAAATTTTGTATAGAAAAAGATGATTTTACATCGGTTTTAACTAATATTTTTAGTTTGTTAAATATAGACAAAACTCCAGGTGAAATTTTAAATTTAATTAAGTCATTGCCAAAAATTATTTTATATAAACTTAAAGATTTAAACTTTAATAAATTAATAGAAATTGCAAACAACGAAAGTGACTATGTAGTTACAATACTTGGCGAACAATTTGGATTAAATAGCAATTTAACCTTTAATTTATCTTTTGATAATTATGAAAAACTCTCTGGAATAAAAGTATGCGATTTAAAAATTGATAATTATAACTTAAATTTGGATTTAGATTATAATACAAATGCCAACATTCCAACATTAAATAAAGATGAATTCAATACATATAAAAATGTAGAAAAATTTGTAAAATCAATTTTGGCATCTATCAATGAAATAAAAACTGACAAGGTTTTAAAATTAAAAATTAACAAGACCGATATTACTTTAAATGACTCAACATATAGTGTAAATGGTGACATTTATGCCAACTTTGCAGATTGCATCACGGAAGGAAGTTTTGATTATACAAAAATAAATTTATACACAAATCTTAATTTATCAATAAATAATAACCCAATAATTTTAGAAATTTTTATAAGAGATGAAAGAATATTTGTTGCGTACGGTGATTATAAAATTTCTGTAAAATTTGATAAAATTAATTCAATTATAGAATTAGTACAAAAAATTATTTATATAAAAGATAATGCAAACTCAAATAGTAATTTACAAGAATTATGGGATAGTGCTAATAATTTAAAAATTAACACATCAATTGACTATTTATCTATTCTAAGTGAAATCTTGCCGGGAATTGATGTCGGAAAAATTATTTCTGGTGATTTTGCATCATTAAAAATTAGTTTATTAAAAAATATTGAAATTTTAAATGATAAAACTATTGTTACTTTAGATAAGGAATTATTTAACAGCAGTGATGATTTAAGCATTGAAATTAAATATAATGATAAAATTACAGACATAACCATTGCTAATTTAGAATTAAAAGATATTGGCGTTAATGGTGGAATTTCATTTGTTGAAAATATAAATGTTCCAGAATTAAAAAACGATGAATTTATCAATATTGATTCTGTTTCTAAAATTTTTGAAAAAACAATTAATGACATTGTTAAAATTTTAGATAGCAAGCAAATTTCACTCGACCTTGCTGGCACAGCAAAAATTAAATTGAGCGAGCAAGAGTCAAGCAAAACAGAATTAATATTGGATATTAAATCAGGAAGTAAGTTAAAACTAGATTTAAGTGAAGTTGAATTTAATGAAAATTTTGACATAAATAAATTAAGAGCATATGCACAAATAAATGCTGAAATGGTTGTTAATAAATATGAAAATGAAACTTTAACAAAATCAACAACACAAAAGCACTTTATTGAATTTACATTAACTAATGGCACAATTTACTTAAAATACAATAAAATTAATGCAAAAATTAGTGTAAAATCATTAAAAAATGCAATAAATGAAGTTTTAAATATATTAAACATTAATTTGGAAGGTAAATTACCAGAGATTAATTTTGATAAAAACGCACTAACAAATTTGAGTTTGGACATTGTTAAATCATTGACAATAAATGATTCCTTGGTTTCAATAAACTTGGATTTAAGTGAATTAAATTTAGGTGCTGAGTTAAACGATATAATTTTAAATGTTGTATACACAGAAAAAAACATAGATAAAATACAATTACAAAATGTAAATACGTCTATTGTAGAAATACAAAACATTGAGTTAGGATTTAACGAATACAGTGATATTGTGGAACCTACTGAAAAATACCTTGATTTAAACAACATTGAAGAATTAATTACAAAAATAGATAACACAATCAATGAGTTTAAAGATAACAAAGAATTGTCACTAAACTTAAACAACGTAGAAATTGCAATTGACAACACAAAAGTAAAAGTAAATGGACAAATATATGCAAACCTAAAAGAATGTTTTGAAGATACATTTGACATTAAAAAGATAAGCGGATATGCAAACATAAATGTACTTGTAAACACCACAGAATTAAATTTAGAGATGTATGTACAAAATCAAAGAATATATGTAAGTTTGGGAAATTTAAATTTAAGTGTAGAGTTTGATAAAGTTACAAGCATTGTAGAATTAGTACAAAGATTTATATATTTTAAAAACGAGCTTGCAAAAGGTACAGACAAAACAATACAAAGCATATGGGATGAATCAAAAGGACAAATAGTAAAACAAGAAATTGACATTGAAGAGTTAATCAAAAAATATTTGCCAGGGCTTGACTTTAGTAAAATAAAGAACAAAGATTTTGCAAGTCTTGACATATCTTGGCTTGAAAACTTAAGTATTTTAAGTGATAAAACAATTATAGAATTATCAAAAGACTTGTTTAATTCAGATGAAAATTTGATACTAGAAATTTTGTTCAACAACAAAGTATCAGGATTAAAAATATCTAACTTAAATTTACAAAATGTAAAAGTCAATGGTGGAGTTGAAATTTTAAACACAATCACAGTTCCAACATTAAATAAAGAGAAATATTCAAGCCTAGACTCAGCTGAAAACTTGGTTGAAAAAACAATTAAAAACATTGTTGATATAATTGACAATAAACACATTTCAATTGAATTACAAGGAAAAATTTATCACACAGTTGAAGAAAGAGATGCCGATAACCTATTAACTAAATCTACTGTTACTACAATCAATATGCTTTCTAGCAGTTTAGCAAAATTGGATTGGAGTGAGGCTTTTGATAATGGCGTTTTTGAGATAAGCAAATTAAAAGCATATATTAAATTTGAAGTAGAAACAACAACAGAAAAATTCAGTTTTGAAAATAGCACCAAAAAACTTTTAAGTACTGTTCAAAGACAACATTCTATAGATATTACATGTTTAAATGGCACAATTTATTTAAAATACAATAAAATGAGTGTAAAAATTAACTTAGACTCAATAAATAATATTGTTGATACTATAAGTAAAATTTTAAATACGGATTTAAGTTTAAATGTATCAAATAGTGTAAATTTTGTTGAATTGTTGGAAAAATTAGATGTTAATTCTATATTATCTCTTAATTTATCCGATTTATCATTAAATGGAATTTTAAACTTGAATGGTTTGAAATTAAGTTTAAATGAAAATAGTAATGTCGTATTTAGTTTAGATTATTCAGATGTTGGTTTAGATAAAATATTTATAGAAAACTTTAGTTTGTCTAATAATACAGTAGAAAAATTGCAATTAAAATTAAACGAATTTGATTCCAAATTTGCTATTCCTTCTGGTAACTATATTAATTTAAACAATATTGATAAATTATTAGATGCTATTAGCAACACAACTGAGTTTACTGATTTTGAAATTTCTGGAAATATTAATTTAAAATTAAAAGTTATTGGCATTAATATTGATTGGAATATTCCAACTATCGTTAAAGCAAAAATAGGCGATAATAAATTAAAAGAAGCAAGTATAACAATTGGTCCAATCCCAGTTGTACCTGGAGTTAATGATGACGTACCATTTCAAGCAGGAAATATAACAAGTGGAATCTATGCTGGACTTGACAGAATTTTAAACATATATATTAAAGACGATTATGTTTATTTCTATAGAAAAGAAACCGTCCCTACTATTTTAGGTGTTCAAGATAGAACATATGAGAAAAAGATAATGATTCATATTGACACTCTTCTTGATGACCCAATTTACTATATTTTACAATATGGAATGGGCTTTAGCGGAAAAATTAAAGATGCTATAAGTGAAGCAATTAATAAAGAAAGAATCAACCCAGTTGATTATAGCAATGTTTTAGTTGATTTTACATCTACAACAAATCAATATTCTTTAAAATTAAATTTAAAAGAATTAGCAGAAAATGATAAACTTGATACAATGACCTTAACAGTGGGAACAACCGCTTACAATAATAAAATGGTTGTTGAAAATATTGGATTTGATATGTATATGCCTGTTGCAAGCAGTGTTGAAATTACATTAAAATCAAACGATTTAAAACATATAAACATTGGTAAACCTTTAGACCTTAATTATTTGTATGATTATATTAATTCGTACAAATATAAAGAGGGAGCAGCTTGGGCGGCTTACAATGGTGACTGGGATATAACAGATTTGAACAAATTTACATTAAGTTTTAAAACAAATTGTGACCAAACTGTTGAAAGTATGTCGGGTGCAGCGGGAGCTAGAATTACTTTGCCAGTTTTAAACAATTATTATGTTGACTCCGCTAGCGAAAGAGTGCATTATATTTTTGAAGGTTGGTACACTTCATTTGATTGTGAAGATGGAAAAGAATACAAGGAAAATGAAATCCCAAGGAAAAATACCATTCTTTATGCTAAATGGAGTAAGCGTTCTCAAAAATATATAACTATTAATTTTGTTCCAAATGGTGGAGAAAATATTCCAGATTTAATAGTTCTTGAAAATTCTATCATTAATTTACCAACTTATTTTGAACTTTTGACTGAGGAAACGCAAGAAAGCATTGTTACAAAACAATTTGATGGCTGGTTTACTGATGTTGACTTAGAAATTCCTTTTGATAGCAATGTTGCTCCTAATGAGAATTTAACCTTATTTGCTAAATGGTCAATAGTAGATAGCAAAGAAACATACACTGTAAATATTTACGACAATAATGAAAAAGTTTTAACAAGACGTGTGTTGGAAGGCAAAAATATTTTAGTTAGTGGTGCAAAATTTAAGGATACAACTAAGTATTATTTAGATAGCACTTATGAAACTGAAATTGATATAAACACATACATTATGCCAAATACTGATATTTCTATTTATATCAAAAATGAATATAATGTAAACGTAACATCAATCTATGGCAATGTTATAAATCAACAGATGACAAAATATCAAGGCGACAAAATTAGTTTAGTTTCTCAAAATAGTTATTATTTTGATGACGGAACACAAACTGAAAGAATAATTTACACATTTAACGGATATTTTGTTGGTGATGAAAAAATTACTGATTTATCAAATTTTGTAATGCCAAATGCTGATATCAATATCGTTGCTTCTTGGAATAAAGAAATAAAACTTTACTATGAAGTATCATTCAATGTTGCATGGGCAAAACCTGATTCATGGAAAGACAATAACAGTAACGTATTTGGAAAAATTACTTGTACCACAGCGCCAACAAAAGTAAGCAGTATTAGATTTTTAGCAGGAACTGAATTTGACCCTTCAAAATATACTTCATCTTGCGTTTACAAATATAAAGCAATGGGTATTGATAAATCATATAAGTTTGTTGTACATTCTTGGAGTACAGAAAGTAAAAAACAACTTTCTTACAACTCATTGGCAACAAGTGCAACAACAGAAAGTTATACAGTTTTAACTAATTTAAAAATTACTGATGACGTTGAACTATTTGCAGTTTGGAAATATCAAAAATAAATTTATTAAAAAATTTTATCTAAATAAATCTTATTAAAATAACAATAAAAATATTTAAAATATCAAAATTTTTAATGAATTTATGTAAAAATAAAGCAAAATTGGAATTAAGATACCAATTTTGCTTTATTTTTTTAAATAATTGTTGTTTTTTTGAAAAAGTAAAAAGGCTTGTAAAGGGAAATAGTTTATTATTTTTTTGAATTGTAATTGCAGATTAGAATTTATGAGTCATATAAATTTTCATTTTTAATTAACGATGAATATGTAAATTTTTTGCTTTTTAACTTTTAAATTAAACTAAATTTGTTTTTAAAAATTTGACACAGCTATGTTGAGGGAGATATACTTAATTTGAAAGAAAAAAGATTTTTATTAAATATTCTTTCTTTAATTAATACATATTTGGCAAAAAAATGTTTACAAAAGAAAATGTAACATTTTGACTTTGTTCAATTAATTTAGGAATTAATTGAAATATGGTTTCTTCCAAATTTTAATTAAAAGGAGAAAAGTATGAAAAAATGGTTAGGAATGATTAGTTCTGCTGCTGCAGGTGTTTTAGGATTTGTTTTTTTAGCTTTAGCTAGTTTTTACCAAAAAATTACTATGGTTGGAGTCTCAAGTTCTGACACATTCAATGCTTACGACTTGATTAAAGAATCAGCAGATAATATTAAAGGCTTTGGTCTTTATAAAGCATTTACAATTATTTTAATTGTTGTTGCTGCATTATTAATCGCTTGGGCATTGGTTTTACTTTTAAAAAATTTAAAAGTTTTAAAAATAAAATTTAATGTCAACATTGTTAACATTGCTTTGCTTACCTTATTTGCTGTTTCTGCTATTGTTTCAATCATTGCTTTATTTGTAATGGGTGGTGATTTTGCAGTAAATGTAGGTGGCTCAGGAGTTAAAGCTGGTCCTGCTATTGGCGCTTGGTTAAATCTTGCTGTTGGCGTTTTAGCACTTGTTTGTGGAATTATCCCAGCAGTTTCAAAATCAAAAAAATAATTTAAAATTATTTTTGAAAAAAGTAAAAAACACAATCTATATAAATAGGTTGTGTTTTTTAGTAGTTTTTTTGTTAAATTAATTTAAACAATAAATTGTAATATGCTTGGTAATAAATTATTGCATATTCAAAAAATATTTTATAAATATTATGTTAAGATAATAAAAAAATCATAAAAATGTCAAATATTTACGTAATATTTATAACGATCAATGTTAATGGGAAAACAAAATTTAATTCACATTTTAAAGGAGTCAAGTTAACGTCATTATGGTAATAAAGCATAATAAAGAAAAGTTTAAAAAAATTTGATTTACCTCTTTAATGTTTTAAACTTTTGTGCTAAAATGGGTTTTGAGGTTGATATGAAAAAGATATATAAATATTATAAACGTAGACTTATTGAAATAAGTGGGAAAAACAGAAGTTTGTATTCAAAAAAAGTAACCAACAAATTTAGTTATGATATTGGCAAACTTCTTAATAATGAATACGATACAATTGCAAATTTTATTGATTTTTTGTGGGATGGGAAAAAGCTTAATTTTGAACTTATTGGTAAAAACGAAAAAGAGCTTATTTACAAAAATCTTAAAGTTGAAAACAAACTTGGTCGTTATAATTTATCCATTAAACTAGAAGATGGAACCGAAAAGCCGGATTATTTAAAAATAGAGCGTGCGAAAAAGCAAGAATTAAAACGATCAATGATAAAAGAAGTTGCAAGCTTAAAAGCACTAAAAAGAGAAAATGAAGAGTTAGAAAAAGAAACAGGGAGATATGAACTTTATGTTGGATATCCTTTTGTTGAAGGATACATTGGCAAAGATCTTGCAATTAAAGCACCATTGATTCTTTTCCCTGCAGTTATAAATGTTGAAAATGAAACAACTGTAAACATTGAACTTAAGGCAAATGAGCCAATAAAATTCAACAAAGTATTAATATATGCTTATGCAAATGCTAAAAAAATCAATGTAGACGAACTTGAAACTGATTTTGACAATTTAAAGGCATATGGATTGAAAAATATAAAAGACATAGTTAATTATCTTGATACTTTTGGTATTGAAATTAACTATGCTGAACACAAGGGGATGCTTAATTTTGAAAATTCGCCAGAACCTAAATTGGGAGATCCATTGCAAATTAAAAATTATTGCATTTTGGGAAGGTTTCCGCTTACAAATAGCATATATAACGATTATGAGATATTAGAAAAACAATCTCTTTCTACAAATGCGATTGATGAATTGTTGCTTGCAAAAACTTCAAAGCCGAACAAAAAAGTTTGTGCAGAAACACATATTATTAGTAATCTTGACTATGCTCAATTAAACACCATCCAAAATTTGAACTCAAATTCAAATATGGTAATTTATGGCCCTCCAGGAACAGGAAAGAGTCAGACCATTGTAAACATTATTGCAGATGCACTTGCAAAAGGTGAAAAAGTGCTTGTGGTTAGTCAAAAAAAAGCTGCACTTGATGTTGTTTATAATAGACTTGCAAATTTAAACGCCAAAGCAATGCAAATAAATGACAGCGATAAATCAAAAATTGCATTTTATATAAAAGCAAAACAAACACACGATCTTGTGATGGCATCTTCTCCAACTGCTAATATAGAAGAGTACGATAAACTCGAAAAACAAATAGCAAAAGAAACTGAAGAACTTGAAAAAATTAGTGATGTCTTATATAAGGTTAGGCCTTATGGAATAAATTTGCAACAAATGTATGCAAATAGTGAAATAATCGGAAAAAAAAGTGCGGATTATGCAATTTATAAATCAATGCTTAATAATGCTGATATTATGGCTTTGAATTTTAATGATATAAAACAAGCGATCAAACACATTAAAGAAAAAAATAAAGACGGACTTTATTATAAGTTTATTGAAAAAAAACAAGTAAACCCACTTATTGATTACATAAAAAGTGATATTGAAATGCACACCTTAGTGCAATCTCAAAATTTAATTAATAAAGTAATTTCAAGCAGGTTTATTCCTTTTGATATGACCAAAAGACCTTATGCAAGGGATTTACTAGCTTATTATTTAGAGCATAGCGATGATGGAAAGTTGAAATATAAGCCACTTACAAAATATATTTCGTCAACTGAAAATCCAAATCTATATAAACGCCTTAAGGCAAGTTATATATTTTTGCCTATTTATCCATTTTTAAAACATAAGGTTAATTTGAAGGAAAAAGAAATTGAATCTTCGTTTGATAAAACCTTGCAAGACTTAAAAGACTACATAAGTGAATATGAAATTTTAAAAGATGTGCTTGAGCCAAAAGGGTATTTATTAACTTGTGATAACATTTTGAGTGGAAATACAATGTATCTTAAAATGCTTGGCAATGCACTTAAGGATTATGTTGAAGTTAGAGATATCAATATTGCACTCAAAGAATTGGATGATACTGAAAAAATTCTTTTGAAATTTGCTTACAAAAATAGTGATAACTTTAAGAGTTTTGAATATATAATTCAAAAATTTTTAACTTTTAGAACATATGTTGAAGTAATTAAACTTGAAGATTCTTATAAAAATGAACTTGCAAAACTTGCCGATTTTAATAACATTAAAAATCGAATAGTTGCCCTTAGAAATGAAGAAATGTCGATTAATCGAAAAATTAGTTTAGAGCAAAACAATAATGAGTATAAAAAACTCATCAATGACAATGTTGAAGAAAGCAAAAACTTTTTGTATCAAATTTCAAAGCAACAAAATTTATGGCCTATTAGAAAAATTATGAATGTATATCAAAAATATTTGCTTAAACTTTTTCCTTGCTGGCTTTTAAGCCCAGAAAGTGCTAGCCAAATTTTACCGCTTAAAAAAGAATTGTTTGATTTGGTTATTTTTGATGAAGCATCACAAGTATTTATAGAAAATACTTTACCTTGCATTTTTCGTGGAAAACATATTGTTATTGCAGGTGATAACAAACAACTTAGACCTTATGCTACTTTTATTAAAAGATATATGGGGAATGAAGATGTTGACGAGTTTGACTATTCTACTCAAGCTGCTCTTGAGGTTGAAAGTTTACTTGACCTTGCAACTAGCAGATATTACAGCAGTAATCTTACATATCACTATAGAAGTCGAAGTGAAGAATTGATCAATTTTAGCAATTATGCTTTTTACAATAAAAAGTTGCAAATTGCACCAAACATAACAAAAAACAAAAGACTACGACCAATTGAACGTATAAAAGTTGACGGGAAATGGATTAACACCAGAAATAATATCGAGGCACAACAAGTTGTTAAGCTTCTTGAAAAACTCTTAAAGGACAAAAACAGAAAGGCAAGCATTGGAATAATTACATTTAATTTGGAACAAGAATATGCAATTGAAGATGAAATTGACGCTCTTGCAGAAAGGGATGATGATTTCAGAAATGCTTTGATTCTTGAACAAAACAGAAAAGACAACGGCGAAGATGTTAGCTTGTTTGTTAAAAACCTTGAAAATGTTCAAGGCGATGAAAGAGATATAATTATTTTTAGTACAGGGTACGCAAAAAATGAATATGGCAAAATTGTTGCTCATTTTGGTTTGCTTTCTAACGAAGGTGGCGAAAATAGGCTTAATGTTGCAATTACAAGAGCTAAAGAAAAAATTTATGTTGTTACAAGTATTGAGCCAGAAGAACTTAATGTTGATGGTTCAAAAAACATAGGACCAAAATTGTTTAAGGAATATTTAAAATATGTTCGTGCAGTGTCAAATGGGAATACAATTGAGACAAACATAATTTTGAACAATTTGTTTCCAAGAGTTGAAAATAGCACTGCTGATTTGAATGAGAATTTGCAAAAGCAAGTTAAATCGGAGCTTGAAAATATCGGTTACTATGTTGAATGCAATATTGGAAATACATCAAACAAAATCCCACTTGCGGTTTACAACAAGAAAAAGGACAAATATTTGCTGGGAATAGAGTTTGACTATAGTGCTTTTGAAAGTAGTAAAAGTGTGCTTGAAAGAGATGTCTATCATCCAGCATTTCTTGAAAGTCGTGGCTGGCAAATTTTTAGGATTTGGAGTCGTGAATGGTGGCTTAACAAAAAGAAAGTTCTAAATCGTTTATCAAAAATATTAGAAAAATTAAAATAAGTTCGGTTCTCCGAACTTATTTATAATTATAATTGTCAATTTGGTTATTGGATGTAAATTTACTAAAGTGTGGCAGGGATGGGGGTAGACAAGGCTGTAAATTTTAATTTTTTTGTCTTTTTTTGTTAATTTTTGCAATTTTTTTAAATAAATTTTAAAAATAATTATGATAATCTAAAAATCAAATATATTTTTGTTTAAAATTTTTATGCTCCCTCTAGTAGCATTTTGTCAGCTA
>CALBKX010000004.1 GCA_937895935.1 uncultured Clostridia bacterium | reverse complement strand
AATAGTTGCAGATCAACAAACTATTAATTTCCCCTTTTAAAGCGGGATTAAACTCGGGCATAGTTAAGATTAAAATTACACTAAAGAAAAATATATAATTAATTGAACATGAAGAACACAGTCCATCCAATCCGTCAATTAAATTGACACTGTTAACCGTTGCTATAAAAATAAAAATTACAAAAGGTATTATCCACCAGTTTAAATCAATAGAGTTATTTGTAAAAGGAATTAATATTTCACTACCAATATATTTGTACACAAATATAGCAATAATTAAAGCAATGCCAAATTGTCCAATAATCTTTTGATATGCCCTAAGCCCTAAATTTTGTTTGTAGTGAACTTTAATAAAATCATCCAAAAACCCCAAAAGCCCAAAAGCAAACATAACAGCAAGGGATATAATTCCATAAGTAAAATCAGTTGTAAAAAATATTAGAGAGATAAAAATGGCAGGCAAAATAAACATAAGACCACCAAGCGTTGGAGTTCCACTTTTCCCCTCGTGTTCTTTAACATAATGTAAAATAGTTTGTTTTGCTCCCACTTTTTTAACAAACCAAAAAACTATAGGTGCAAATAAAAGCGATATTAAAAATGTTATAATAAAAATAATAATATATTTAGTCATATTTCCTTTTTCCAATTTTTCCTTGAAAATTATTGCAATTTTAATTAATTTTTAACAAAATTTAAACTTTCTAAAACATTTTTATCACTATAAGGATATTTAATACCTTTTACCTCTAAATAATCTTCTGCACCTTTTCCACAAATAGCGAGCAAATCATCTTTATTGAGTAGACTTGTTGCTTTTTTTATCGCTTCTTCTCTATCTAAAATAATTTCATAGTTTGTACTTTTTATTCCACTCACAATTTGATTAGCAATAAATTCTGGTTCTTCAAACCTAGGATTATCAGATGTAACAAAAACATAATCGCAAAGTTTACTTGCAATTTCACCCATTAGAGGTCTTTTTTGTGCATCTCTGTTTCCCCCACAACCAAACAAACAATATAGTTTGCCTTTTGTAACCTTTTTCAACGTTGTCAAAACTTTGTTTAAAGCATCAGGTGTATGCGCAAAATCAAGCACGGCTATTTTATCGTCATTTTTAAAAACATTTAATCTGCCATCCACTGACTTAAATGTATTGAGTCCCTTAATAATTATATTTGTTTTAATTTTTAATTTATTGCAAATAAGGATAGCACAAAGAGAATTTTGAATATTGTAATCACCAATCAAATTTGTTTTAACAAGTTGGTTTTTGCCATTTAAAAGTAAGTCAAAAGAACTGCTATCACCAGTAATTTTGGAAGCTGTCGCATCTGACGGCAAAAGCATAGAATATGTGTACACTCTTTTTGCCTCATTTGCTATTCTACATCCATATTTATCATCAATATTGACAACCTTAATGCTTTTACCACTTTTAACAAAATTTGATTTTGTTTCTTCATAGTTTTCAAATGTTTTGAAAAAATCCAAATGGTCTTCAGTAATATTTGTCAGTGCTTTAATTTTAAAATCTAACGCGGCTATTTTTTCTAAATAAATAGCGTGTGCCGATACTTCCATAACAGCATATTCAATTTTAGCATCATACATATCTTTAAGCAGTTTGAATAAGTCTATTGGGTCTGGTGTTGTCATATGCAAATTAATTTTTTTGTCATTAAAAAACACACCTTCTGTTCCAATAAGTCCTACTTTTTTGCCTGCAGTTTTTAAAATATGCGCAACCATATTGGTTGTTGTTGTTTTTCCATTTGTCCCTGTAATTCCTATAATTTTTGGAAATTTTGGTCCATAAAAATTTTTTGCTATGATTGAAAGTGCTTTTCTTGTATCTTTTACCAATATTTGCATACCATCAAAATAAGGGTCATACTCTTCAACCAAAAAGCAAACTGCACCTTTTTGCTTAGCATCATCTTTAAAGTTATGCCCGTCATAACTTGAACCTTTTAAACATACATAAAGTCCGTTTGGGAAAGAGGAAGTTGTCTTGTTTGAAATGTTATCTATATTCACATTTTTAATTTCTTTTGCATTTAATACTTTAATGCCTTTCAATAACTTATTTAATTTCATATTTATCTCCTGCAATATACAAATGCTAAAACAATAACATTAATGCAGAAAAAGCATATTGTGACAAAAAACGACATTAAAAAACACCTTTAAAAGCATCAAAATGTTAACAGAAATTTTTTTGAAAGTAAGAAATATTTTTAAAAATTATATCTTGACAATAAGTAGAATCTTAATATGTCTTGAAAATATAAAAATATTATGATAAAATGAAAAAACACACAAAAAATACTTAAAAGGAACTTATGTTTATGAACATACTACACGACTACAAAAAAGAAATTTTTGATTTAGAAAAAATAAATGCCTTAGCAATTAAAAATCCCCTAAAATTAATTGAAGACAGCGAAGATTTTTATCATAAACAAATTAATGATATTGTAAATAATATTGTAACCAATGGAAAATATAAGTTCGTTTTGCTTGCAGGGCCTTCTTCTTCGGGCAAAACGACCACAAGCAATTTAATCTGTAAAGAACTTGCTGAACATGGATTTGAATCTCTTGTTGTTTCACTTGATGACTTTTACTTGGATTTAGAAACACGTCCACGTCTTCCAAACGGCGATTATGATTTAGAAAACATAACCGCCTTGGATTTAGCCTATATAAATCAATTTGTAGATGATATGTTTACAAAAGGTGAAGCTTTAATGCCAGAGTATAATTTCAAAACTGGTAAACGTGAAGAAAAATATAAAAACATTAAATTAAATACAAATACAATTGTAATTATGGAAGGAATTCACGCATTAAACCCAATTATGTTTAAAAAGCATAATGAAGCAATGTACAGAATTTATATTTGCGTAAACTCCAATTTTGATTATAACGATAAAATAATTATGCCTGCACAAAAAGTTAGATTAATGCGTAGATTAATTCGTGATTTTTTAAATAGAGGGGCAAGTTTTGAACATACTTTTTCTATGTGGCAAAATGTTTTAAATGGTGAAGACTTATATATAAAACCATATAAAAACACAGCGGATTATTTAATCAATTCGACCCACGCATACGAACCTTTGATGTATGCACAAAAATTATTACCTTTGCTTGAAAACGAAAAAAATGAGCAAGCAAGACCACTCATTGAAATGCTAAAAAAATGTGAGAAATTATCAACCGACCTACTACCTACAAATTCATTATTGCACGAATTTTTAGATTAAATTTAAAACAACACATAAAATTTGCTCTATGCAAATTCCCCCACAGCATGCTTGTTTTCATAAAAAATTTTAAACTTGAATTTGAAAAAAAATCAAGTTTAAAATTTTTTTTGTTTTGCTAAACACTGTGGTAAAAAATCAAAATAACCTCAGTATCATTGACAAAAAAAATCTTTAAAAATTTTGGTTGCGGATGTGGTATTGTGGTTGATTTTAATTTATTTAATCTCTTTAGGCAAACTGTGTTTAACCTCCCTTCATTTAGCAAAAAGAGTAAATAAAAATCTCCATAGTTAGTCAAAAATGACTGACTATGGAGATTGTTTTAATTTTTCACAAAATTTAGCAATATGTTTTTATGCCTTATTTTAATATTTCATAAAATTGTTATGCAAAATATTTATAAACTTTTTCTGCAACTTTATTGTTTACAACAGAACTAAACTCTGCCTTTGTATCAAGATAACCCGCACCTTGCATAATATCTTGTAAACTTGCAAAAGCTTCTTTTGTCATTGCAGGATTATCGACCCAGGCATCTGACTCAATATAACTTTTTATACTTGTTATAATAAAATCTTTATCTACACCAACAAATGAAGGTGAAACTGCAGAATATATTTCATCTACACTTGCTTTAATTAAAAATCTATAGCCTCTATAAACAGCACGCAAGAATTTTTCACAAAGATATTCATTTTCACTTAAAAAACTTGATTTTGTTTGGAAACAAGTATAAGGAACTTCACCACTAACAAGACCGACACTCGCTACAATATGATACCCTTTACTTTTGCAAAGTTGACTTGCAGTAGGTTCAAACAATGTACAGAATTCTGCTGATGTTGTTTCAAAAACACTAGCAGTGTTAGCAAAAGCGACACTTGTGTTCAAATTAACTTTATTGCTTCCAGTACCAATTTCAAGACCTGCTTTTTTAATGCAATGTTCTAACGTCATTGCTGGAACGCCACCTTGACGCCCACCGATAATTTCTTTGCCAACCATATCACTAAGTTTAAAATTAGGATATTCATTTTTAGCGACAATAAAAGAGCCGTCACGTTTTGTTAATTGACCAAAAACAACCGGTTTATCTTTTGCATCACCTTGAACGACATATATAGAAGCTTCAGGGCCCATAAGTCCAATATCGGCGTCACCGCTTAGTATTGCACTCATAGATGCATCAGCACCGCCACCGTTGGTTAGTTCTATCTCAATTTTTTCATCAGCAAAATAGCCATTATTTATTGCAACATAAAATGGTGCATAAAAAATGCTATGTGTTACTTCATTTACTTTTACTGTTGTTGTTAAATCTTTTTGACTTCCACAGCCAACCATTAAAGCTGAAACAGCGGTCAACATAAAAGCAAGCAAAATACAAATTTTTTTCATTTTTCCTCCTTTTCTACACTAGTCTATTCATATAAAAAAGAAATTGTTAAAAAAGGTATTGAAAAAAATATCAACATATGGTAAAATAACAATGTAAAATTTTAGATAAGAAATGCTTTTTGTTAAAAAGTTAAGTTAAAAAAAACAAAATTGGAGGTATAAATAATGTTTAGTTTAATGTTATACGCTTTTAGTGAATGGATTCTTTCTGCTGCAAGAATTGCTGGGTTATCCTTTATAATTCTTGGAATAGCAACAGTTTTAATTGCAAAAAAATTAACAAGAGTAATAAAAAAACAAAGCGAAGTTGATAAAAGTGATCGTACTTACCTTATTATATTAACTGTTGGTTTTGTATTGATTTTAGCAGGAATGGTTGTTTGTTGCTTTTAATAATACAAAATATGAAGTTTTGTTAAAAAACAATAAAGTAAATTACAAAATATGAAAATAAAATATTATTAAATTGCAATATTTTCTACAAACAATTTAAAACACACCTTTAAAAGTTAAACTCTTTTAAAGGTGTGTTTTTTATGAAAAAACGCTTAGTCTACAATTTTAAAAAAAAATTAATAACAAACTTTGCATAAGTAATCATTTAAACCCTGTAATTTTCTTCGAAGCCTTCACTTCGCCAAGTGTCCTATTCCCTACAAGATGTAAATGATTTGCTTTAAGCGAGTTTATCGCAAAAGGTTTTGCTCGTAGTTATGTAAGCAAAAACCCGTAGTGCTTGAGCCTTAAGCAAACATTGCAATGCTTCGAAGAACTTGCTTCGCCAAGTGGCCTCTTGCCCCTAGATGTAAATGTTTTGCTTGAACGATACCCGAGTAGCATTTAACCGTCACTTGGTGATTAAATGCAAAGCTCAAAGTGAAAGCAAACATTTACATCTTTTTAAATATCTTTCAAAAAGATTGCCAAACAAAAAACCATTGTGATACACTTAAACTTAAGTTAAAAGGAGATTTTATGACACTCAAACTTTATAATACACTTACAAGACAAGTGGAAGAATTTGTTCCAAATAAACAAGGTGAAGTAAAAATGTATACTTGTGGTCCGACAGTTTATCATTTTGCTCATATTGGCAATCTTAGGTCATACTTAATGGAAGACATTTTAGAAAAGTCATTAAATTATTTAGGATACAAAGTTACAAGAGCTATGAACATAACAGACGTTGGACATCTTGCAAGTGATAGTGATACGGGTGAAGATAAAATGATTGCCAGTGCAAAAAAAGAACACAAATCAGTTATGGATATTGCTAATTTTTACACAGAAGCATTTAAAAAAGACTGTAAAGCTCTTAACATTTCTTGGCCACAAATTGTTGTAAAGGCTACTTCTTGCATTGACAAATACATAGAATTAATTGAAACCTTATTAAAAAAAGGATATGCATACATCTCAGGCGGAAACGTATATTTTGATGTTAGTAAATTGGTTGATTACTATAAACTCACTAATCACCAAGCTGATGAAATGGTTGTTGGTGCAAGAGAAGGTGTTGAGGCTGATAATAACAAACGTAACTTAAGCGATTTTGCATTATGGTTTACAAAATCAAAATTTGATAGTCAAGAATTAAAATGGGAGAGCCCTTGGGGACTTGGTTATCCGGGTTGGCACATTGAATGCTCTGGAATAAGTTTAAAATATTTAGGTGAATATTTAGATATTCATTGTGGTGGAGTTGATAATATTTTCCCTCACCATACAAATGAAATAGCACAATCAGAAAGTTATCTAGGACATAAATGGTGTAATTATTGGTTTCACGTACAACATTTAAAAAATGAAAACGGGAAAATGAGTAAAAGCAAGGGCAATTTTATAACGGTAGATTCATTAATCGAAAAAGGATATAATCCACTCGTGTACAGATTGTTTTGTTTACAATCACATTATAGAAATCCGTTAACGTTTAATTTTGATAAATTTGAAGGTGCTAATTCAGCATACAAAAAATTACTTGCAAAAACAAAAAATTTAACTTTAAATACGTCAGGTGAAATAAATCAAGAAAAAGTTAATAAGTACAAAACCCAATTTGCCGATGCTTTATCAAATGACTTAAACACTTCACTTGCTCTTACCTGCTTGTATGACGTTTTAAAAGATGAAACATTAAATACCGCAACAATTAAATACTTAGTGGAAGATTTTGACAAGGTTTTGGGTTTAAATTTGTTAAATAGCAACAAAGAGCAATTAGACGGCGAATTATTGGCATATATAAATGAAAAAATTGAAGAAAGGTTAAATGCTAAAAAACAAAAAGATTATGCTTTAGCAGATAAAATTAGAAATGAACTTTTACAAAAAGGTATTACTTTAAAAGATACACCAAATGGAACAGAATTTTTGGTAAATTAAATATATCTTTAAAAAAGTTTCGATTTTCAAAATTTTAAAATATTTAAATTATTTACTAAAAAAACAAGGCAAATAGTATATTTAAACACTATTTTTCCTTGTTTTTTTATTCATATTTATGTATAAGAAAGAAACAACAAAAAGACTGATTTTATTCATCCTCAATTAAATTTTTGTTTCTAGCTTTTTTGCGTTTTAATTCGTAAATAATATAAAATAAATTGAAATAAATTAACGTAAATGCAATATAAATAATCAAATATGTAGAATAACTAAATCCAACAATATTTTGCACATCATTATTAGGCATAAAATACATTGGGTCATTTTCTATTTTTAATACATATATTTCAAGCAATGAGTAAACAAGAATAACAATGTAACATAAAGCAACTTTCCAAATTTTTTTATATCTAAAAGCTGTAAAGTTTAAAGTCATTAAAGAAATACTTGTAATTAACAGCAAACAATGTGTTACAACTGAATAAAGGTCATCAAATAAGAAATATGGACTTTTAAAACCTACACCTGGATATGCAAAAAATATAATAGCACAAAGAAGTGATGTTATGCTTGCAAAATTGTACATATATTTTTTATTAAATATAGCACTAATAATTAACGCCCAACAAGAAATTGCACACCAAGGTCTTGGCAATAAAGTATGTAAAATACTATTAAATGAAAAATCTGTTGACTTTGCAAAATTAATAATTCTTCTTGCAATTTCAAAAAATAAAATTAAGCCAACTAACACCCATAAAACGGTTCTTTTAGCTTTTTTATCTCTATTTTTAAATAAAAATGCAATTGCAATAATAAGAAACACGCACAAAGCAAGTGTCAAAATATGTGCTATCCCCCAAGGCTGTACTTTTGAAGCACTTGGATAATTTGTAAATAACCAATCTTTAAAACTCATAATTTCATACTAACACAAAAACCTACACTTGGCAAGTTATTTAAAAAAATTGATTTAATTAATCATATTTGTTACAATAATAACCATGAGATACTACTTTGATTAGTAAATCAATTTGATAACGCAAATCCGCAAAAAATATCAACGGTATCACAGTTTAAATATTAAGAAATATATGTGTCGCGATTTTAAGTGTTGGTTATGCAAGCATAAAAACACTTTCTTTCGTTCCTTCTTATATATGAACATCAGTTGCTAGCATACATCCCTTCGAGTATTTTGCGTACAACTTCATCTTATTACATATAGGTAAAAGGTTTATTTATGAATATACAAATGTTTAATTTTTGGTATTGGTTTTGGGTAATAATCAGTATAGGTTCTTTTATAGGATTATATTTTTTACTTAGAAAAAAAAGTCCAAAAACTCAAAAAATCGTCCTTTTTTGTATATTAATTGCAGGGGTAATTGTCCACTTTACAAAATTTTTATATCCGCCTTATTCAAATGATATTTCAAGAATGTTAAGAGATTCTTGGTTTATTAATATTTGTGGAGCAAATATTGCACTTTTCCCTTTTTTCTTTTTATCAAAAAATGATAGAGCAAAAGATTATATGTTTTATTTAGGGCTGCTTGGCGGGTTAATTTCTGTAATAGTTCCGCTAGAACCAATAAGCAAAATAAACCAAAGTGCAGAATGGATAGATATTATTCGCTTTTATTTCCACCACACAATGCTTTATGCCGTTCCACTCCTTATGGTGATGTTCGGATTGCACAAATTAAGTTACAAACGCGTTTTATGGTGTCCAGTTTATCTTTTAGGTGTAATGTTATTTATTATGTTAAATCAAGTTCTCCAAAGTGAATTAGGTTTTATTCCACTTAGAGGAAATGATATTATGAATATTAATTACAAAAATTCATCTTTAATATGGGGACCGGGTTCATATAGTTTTGCAAAAATATTGGAAGTACTTTGTCCTCGCATTTTTAAAACCATTCCATATGGTGAGTTTGCAGGTCAAACAAAATACTGGCCTTGGTTTTGGTTAATTGTGCCTGCTTTTGTATATTTGACACCTATTTGTTTTGGATTGTGTATGATTTTTGACCATAAAAATTTTAAACAAGATTGTTTATCATTTAAAGAAAAAAGAAAAGCATATATTTCTTCTAAAAAAGAAAAATATAAAGAAAAAGACGAAAATTAAAATGTAAAACAATATCAAAACTTTCAATTTTGAAAGTTTTACTTACATTAATGTTTTTGTTAACACAAAAGGGATGTCAAATTAACGTGTACGCAACAAACATGCTTTGCTTTTTATGTCGGTTTTAAATTATGCCAAATGTTGAACGATATTTTCTTGATAAAAAACATAAAAAAATATGGTAAAAATTTAATTTTTTTTGATTTTTACCATATTTTTTTAATATTTTTTATATTTTATATATTTCTGCCACTCCATCACCTATTTCATGAATTGTGGTTTTTAAATCTTTTCGAGTTTCAATTTCATTTAAAAATTTACGGAGTTTTGTTATCATAGCTCTTTTTTTATGCCCTACATCTTCATTAGAACGAACCAATCCGTGGAATAAAACATTATCAACAAGTAAGCATCCATTTTCCTCTAGCATTTGCAGTAACACAGAATAATATTTCAAATATTGTCCTTTGGGTCCATCTAAAAATATTAAATCGTACTTTTTTCCTAAAGAATTTAAATCCACTATCTTTTCATATCCATCACCTAAAATTTGTTGTACTCTTTTATTTAATTTTAAGTGTGCGAATGTTTGTGTTGCTTTAATGAAACTATCTTCGTTTAACTCAATAGTTGTCAGTTCCGCATTTTCGCTTGCTAAAAGCATAATGCTTCCAGAATAGCCAATAGCGGTTCCAATTTCTAATATATTTTTAAATTGTTTTTTTTGTACAAAATCATAAAGGAATTTTGCACTATCATCTAATAAAACTGGGATATGATTTTTTCGAGCTAATTTTTCTAATTCATCTAAATATTCCATAAATATTCCTAATCGTAAAATACTATAGTTAAAATCATAGGTCTTCTAGCAGTACGTTTAAATATAAAATTTTGCATTTGACGTCTAACATTTTGTTTTAAGAGATTTGGATCCATATCTTTAATGTCTTGTTCTTTTAAATAGTTAATTAACATCTCTTTAGCATCTTGCATAAACTTCTCTTGCTCACCAGAATAAACCACTCCTCTAGTGATTAAGAATGGGTCGCTACTGATTTCACCATTTATTGAACTTAAATTTAAAACGGTTACACATATTCCCTCTTCTGACAATTGTTTTCTATCTCTTAAAACACTTGAATCCATATCACCAATACCAAGACCATCAACTAGACGTTGTCCAGCATTTATTCTACCACAAACTTTGATATGTCCTTGTGTCATTTCTACTTGCATTCCAAGGTCTGGTAAAATAATATTTCTTCCGTCACAACCAAGAGCCATAGCAATTTCTTTATGTGTTTTTAAATGTCTATATTCACCATGAACAGGCATAAAACATTTAGGTTTTACAAGCGAATGAATTAATTTTATTTCTTCTTGGCAAGCGTGTCCTGATGCGTGAACATCTGCAAGTTCGTCATAAATAACATCAGCACCCTTTTTAAATAATTTGTTTATAACACCATAAACGGATTTTTCATTACCAGGAATTGGTGATGCGGAAATTATTATACAATCATTTTCTCCAAGAGTTACTTTTTTAAACTCGTTTGCCGCCATTCTTGTTAAGGCGCTCATTGGCTCACCTTGACTTCCAGTTGTTATAATTAAAAGTTCTTTATCGGCAAATTTATCAACTTTTTCGATGTCTATAACATTTTCTTTGTTATATTTTAATTCACCAAGTTTCATTGCAACTTCAGAAACATTTTTCATACTTCTTCCCGTGAATGAAATTTTTCTGCCATATTTTTCAGCAAGATTCATAATTTGTTGTAAACGATGAATATTTGAAGCAAAAGTTGCAACAAACAATCTGTTTTCTTTATGCTCTGCGAAAAGTCTGTCTAGTGTATCCCCAACCCTACGCTCACTCATTGAATAACCTTTTCTGCAAACGTTTGTTGACTCACACATTAAAAGATTAACACCTTTTTTCCCAAGTTCACCAAAGCGTTCAAGGTCAGTTGTTTGTCCGTCAATTGCTTCAAAATCCACCTTAAAGTCACCAGTATGAACAATATTGCCAGCGGGAGTTGAAATACAAACACCCATTGCTCCAGCTATACTATGGTTAACGTGAATAAATTCGATTGCAAAAGAACCTATTTTTAAAACATTTTTTGGTTTAACTGAAATAAGTTTTGCTTTAATTTTTGGATATTCTTTTAACTTATTTTCAACTAGTCCCAAAGTAAGTCTACTTCCATAAACTGGAACATTTATCTCAGGAAGCAAGAATGGAAGTCCTCCAATATGGTCCTCGTGTCCGTGAGTTAAAATAATTGCTTTAACTTTTGATTTATTTGCAACAAGATATGATATGTCAGGTACCACAATGTCAACACCCGGAAGGTCATCATCTGGAAATGTTAAACCTGCGTCCAAAACAATAATTTCATCTTTATATTCAAAGGCGGTCATATTTTTACCAATTTCCCCAACACCTCCTAAGAATGTAATTTTTACTTTTTCTTTTTCTGCCATTTTATATTCTCCTTTTTTAAGTTATTTTTTTATTTTTTTTAAGTTGTTTTTAATAGTAATTAAGTATTTTAAAAGAATTTCAAAAAGTGCTTTTGCACAAAGTGAAACAATTCTTATGTTTAAGCCATTGATGCTAAACCACTAAAATGATATACTTTTGCGGTCATTAAACAAATTTGAAATTAAATTTGCAGCAAAATATTTACACATCAAAAAAACATAATCTAAGTGTTAATTAAAAACTATACCAACTTAAATTAAAAATTTTTAGTTATATTTAAAAACTTTTAATCAAATGCAAAAATTTTGCACTTGCTTAAAAATTTTAATTTTTAAATTATGTTTTTAACTTGCTTTATTTTATCAGCACATTCCAATTTTCTAGGACTTATAATTTTATCTGGACTTAAATAATAATTCATTCCTTGACTTTCAAAAAACAAAACTTGTCCAAAGACAGATAAAATTAAAGCTGATAAAGGTATAATTAAGAATAATCCATATATGCCAAAAATGTACGTTAAGCAAACAAAAACAGTCATACAAACAGTGAAACTAGATAAAATAGAGAAGAAATTTCTTTTAATAGCTTTGATGCCTTTTTTAAATCCTTTAAGAGCACAACAATTAAAAACTACGATACTTGGCGCCCAACCATTATAAAATGAACTATTTAATGCAAATAAGAAGACAATAAAAATAAACAACAACAATGGGGAAAGTACTGACATTAAATCGCTTAACGTTCCCAAAAGCAATAATCCATATGTTCCGCTAAACAAAACAGTCCAGAATATGATTTCAAAGATCGTTCGGAGTATGCTATAGCTAGCAGACTTGCCAAACATATTGATATAGTTAATAGTAAATGAGTTTTTATTTAAACTAGACATATAACTATAAACCACTTCGCTTGCAGGTACATCGCTTAATTTAAATAAAAATGGAATAACTATCATTATTATTATTGCCAAATATATGAGAGCGAAAACATTATTATTAGCTAAACCAACAATTCCAGCAAAAAAAGTTTGAAAAACACTTAATACTTGATTTGTGATTTTTGTCACACTTTGAAAAGCAGGTGCAATAAAAAATTCTTTAATTACATCAATTAAACCTGAAGCAGTAAAAGTATTTTTTAAAATATTTAATATAGGTAAAAGAAATATACACCCTAAGCCTAGTGCAACAATTTTATATAATAATAATTTCCAAAACAAAGCAAAATTTGCTATTGCTAATTTTATTGAATTATTTAATTTCATAAAAAACCTTTATTAATAGTTACATATTTGTTAAAAGCAAAATATATGAATTAATTTTGCATACTAGTCTACTACGATTTAAATTATCATTTAATATTCTTTTTAAAAAGAAAAATACGGAGTAGAAACTACCCCGTTTAAACAATCATAATTATTGGTGATCGCTTGGGATAACTTTTCCTTCGTAAATTTCATCCGCTGCGGCAGCGATACATTTTTTATTTTCATAATTAGGGTCATTTTCAATATGGCGTTTTTCAAGTTCTTTTGCTCTTTTTGCCATTAATATAGAAAGTTTATATTTGTTATTATCTGTTTTTTGTGCCAATTCATCAATTGGTGGTCTGTTCATCATAAATTAATTACCTCTAAAAATTTATTTTACAAGCCATTATAACATAAGATTAAAAAAATGTATATACTTTTTTAAATTTTTTTAACCATTTCATCAAATTCTTTCTCAGATATTATCAAAATACCAAGTTTTTTTGCTTTTTCAAGTTTACTTCCAGCATTTTCACCTGCCAAAACAAATGAAGTATTTTTAGAAACACTTGAAGAAACATTTCCTCCATTTTGTTCAATTATATCTGTTGCCTCAAGCCTTGTTAATTTTTCAAGAGTACCAGTCAAAACAAATGTTTTACCTTCAAACACTCCCCCTTGTATTTTTTTTGATTCCTCGATATTGATTCCAACATTTATCAAATCATCAATCATTTTGTTGTTAAAATCATCTTTAAAAAATTCAATAATTGAGTTTGCAACTATTTCACCAATATCTCTAATCGAGGACAATTCGTCAATACTGGCTTTTCGTAAGTTTTCTAAACTACCAAAATATTTTGATAAATCTTTAGCGGTTTTTGTTCCAACATTTGCAATTCCTATAGCATAAATAAAATTGTTTAATGTTACATTTTTAGATTTTTCTAATGATTTCAAGATATTTTCTGCTTTTTTCTCTTTAAATTTATCTAATTTTAGTAAATTTTCCTTAGTTAAAGAATAAAGTTCACTAGGTTCGTATATTCCTAAAGTGTTATAAAGTTGCAAACAAGTTTGGTCGCTTAACCCCTCTATGTTCATTGCATCTCTACTTGAAAAATGAGTTAATCTATCAACAACTTGTTCCTTGCAACCTTTTCTGTTTGGGCAAAATAGTAGTGCACCTTTTTCCACCAACTCTGTTTTACAACAAGGACAAACGCTTGGCTTTTCTATTTTTTTACTATCTGGCAAGAGTTCAGCAAGTCCCAAAATTTCTGGAATAACCTCATTGCTACGTCTTACAAATACTCTAGCATTAATTTGAATTTGTTTCCTTAATATATCTCCATAATTATTTAATGTTGCCCTCTTTACTGTTGCTCCTGCAAGTTCAACAGGTTCAATTTCAGCAATAGGAGTTACTTTTCCCGTTCTACCAACCTGCCAAGTCACGTTTTGTAAAATACTTGTAACTTCTTGCGCTTCAAATTTGTAAGCCATTGCCCATTTAGGGAATTTGCTTGTGTATCCAAATTCATCTCTTAGTGGAATCTCATTTAATTTTACCACCATTCCATCAATTAAAATACCAAGATCTGTTTTAATTTTATCTACTTTTTCAATTTCTTTACAAATTTCTTCGGCTGAGGATAAAACCATAGAATATGGCTCACCTAAAAAATTATTAGATTTAATAAACTCGTTCATTTCAACTTGAGTTTTAAAAGATTTACCTTCTGCATAAACAACATTGTAGCAATAAAAATCCAAGTTTCGTTTTGCGGTTTCTTTTGGATCTAAATTTCTTATTGCACCACTTACAGCATTTCTAGCATTTTTTAAAGGTTCATTTGATGATTTATTATATTTTTCCAAATTTTTATTAGTAATCATCCCTTCGCCAGAAACAATCAACTCACCTTTAAAATTAATTTTTAATGGAACACTTTTAATAGTTTTAACCTGCTCTGTAACATCTTCCCCCACAAATCCATTTCCTCTAGTTGTGGCACTTTCATATAAACCATTTTTATAACTAATTACAATTGTAAGTCCATCATATTTATAACCAAGTGTGAAAGTTGCGTTTTTTTCTACTTTTTTTATATCATTTATAAAATTTGTTAAATCTTCAAAACTACGACATTTATCTAAACTATACATTCTAAATTTATGCGTGCGTTTAACAAAACCTTCTAAAACTTGTCCGCCTACTCTTTTTGTTGGAGAGTTATCAAGCACCACACCCGACTCTTTCTCAAGTCCCAAAAGTTCATCATATAGTTTATCAAAATCTGCATCCGAAATAGTAGGGTTATCCAAAACATAATAATTATAACAATGCTTGTTTAATTCTTCTACAAGCCAATTCATTCTATCCATAATAAATATATTACCATAAAAGCAAAAAAATAGCATACAAAAAATGCTATTTTTTATTTTATACTTTAAAATTTCTTAAGTTTTACAACTCATCCTTTAATAATTTTAAGTGGTGCAATTTCTAACATCAAAGATTTTTTCCCTAATGCACCAAAATCAATATCGGCAATTTTTCCATTGGATGTTATTGATATTATTGTTCCTACACCAAACTTAGGATGACCAACAACTTGTCCCACTTTATATTTGTCAATATCGACACTATTATCACTTTTATTTATATCTACATAATTAGATTTATTAGGTTTTGGAATAAATGTAGACTTAAAATCATTAGTTTTGGTATTGTAACCAGTTGAAAAAGGTGATATGGTCGTTTTTGAAAAACTATCCTTAAAGCCATTTTCATTTTTTGATGAATAATCATCATCAAATTCAAATATTTTTTTAGGTCTTGCTTTCATTAGCCCTGCTTCTGCAATAAAACGACTTTCTCTTTCATAGTTACGCCTACCATACAAATATCTAGTTTTGCAAGAAGACACATAAAGACGTTCACCCGCTCTAGTGTAAGCAACATAAGCAAGCCTTCTTTCTTCTTGGAGTTCCTTCTTGTTTTCTAAACTCCTTGAAAGTGGGAAAACTCCCTCTTCAAGACCAACTACAAACACAACTTTAAATTCCAATCCTTTAACTGCGTGAACCGTGGCAACTGTTACATTGTCCTCGTCCGACATTGTATCCATATCACTTTGAAGCGTAACGCTTTCTAAATAGTCAGCAATAGTACTATCAGGATTATTTTCAACAAACATTTTTACAGAATTTTCAAATTGGTCAATATTCATTAATTTGTCAGTGCTTTCGTCACTATCCTTAGGAAAAGCATCTCTTATTTTAAAATCATCAATAACTCGTAAAACAAAATCATCTAAAGATAAATTATTATACTCATTCTTTAAATTGTTATATGTATCCATAAAGTTCGTTAATTTTGGCATTAATTTTTTTGCTTCAGGATAAATAGGTAAATTTAAAATCACATCTAGCATTGAAACCTTATATGCTTTTGAAATTTCCTTGATTAAATTAATCGCTCCTTCCCCAACTCCTCGCTTTGGAAAATTTATTATTCTCATAAGCGAAACTTCGTCTTTAGGATTAATAAAAATTCTTAAATAAGAAAGTATATTTTTTATTTCAACACGTTCAAAGAATTTAAATCCCCCATATATTTTATGAGGAATGTTATACGCAAGTAATTTTTCCTCAAATGGCAAAGTTAAAGCATTTAATCGAACTAAAATTGCAATATCACTATATTTATAGCCATATTTTGATGTCAACGAACAAATTGTACTTGCAACACTATTTGCTTCTTCTTGTTCATCATAATAGTTTTTGTAATCAACCTTTTCACTAGTTTCTTTGTTTGTCCATAGTTTTTTATCAAAACGTTCATCATTTAAAGAAATCAACGTGTTTGCTTTATCTAATATGTCTTTTGAACATCTATAATTTTGTTGCAACTTAAATATATGCGTATTTGCAAAATCATTTGAAATATTAAATATATTTGTAAAATCCGCACCTCTCCAAGAATAAATTGATTGGTCTTCATCCCCCACAACAAATAAATTTTTATGAACACTACACAACATTTTTGTTAAATCATATTGAATTTTATTTGTATCTTGAAATTCATCAACCAAAACATATTCAAATCTTCTAGAATAAAAATCTAAAACTTCATTACAATTTTTAAGTAACATATAAGTTTTTATTAAAAGGTCATCAAAATCCAATGCATTGCTTTCCCTAAGCCTTTTTTCATACTCATTATAAACTCTAACTACTTCATCAATTTCTCGTAAAAATTCATTTTCCTTTTTGTATGTTAAAATGTCCATATTTTTATTTTTGCAATTTGAAATATGAAAACTAAATTTTTTAACATCATCATCAATTCCAAAATCTTTTAAAATTGCTTTTAAAACTTTTTCACTATCTGTGTCAGAATATATAGTAAAATTGCGGTCATATCCTTGACCTAATTTTTCAATATCTCCTCTTAAAATTCTAACACACATACTATGAAAAGTAGAAATCCAAACCCTATTCCCACCTTCCACCAAAGCCTCAACTCTGCTCTTCATTTCATTTGCAGCTTTATTTGTAAAAGTAATTGCTAAAATATTGTATGGGTTTACGTGTAAAACTTCAATAAGATAAGCTATTCTATGGGTTAATAATCTTGTTTTTCCTGTGCCTGCACCTGCAGATACTAAATTTGCTCCATCAATACTAAGGAGTGCTTTTTGCTGTTCTTCATTAAGTGAGTCTAAAATTTTCATGAGAGTATTGTAGCACAAACAAATAAATTTTAAAACAAAAACTTTCACAATTTCAAAAATGTGTTCACTAAAACCTAAACAACATTATAATAAAAATCATTCGAGAAAGATTAATTAACCATTAAAAAATGTATGCACCAGTATTATTTTGACTTTTTTTGATGCTATCGCTTATATAATTTAATTTTGATTGAAATATTGAATTAGATATAAATAATGATTTATTTTTACTGAGTTTGTATTTATTTTTAGACTTTATGCATCCGATAAAAAAATTTTAATATTCATTTATTAAGTATAGTTATAAATAGGATTATCTGTCAACCAAAAAGAATGATGTGTCATCCTAATATTTTTTACATCAAAGGTTAAAATTATATTATGGAGATAGGTATGAAAAAACTTAACGATGTAGTTGTTGATAGATTATGCAAATATATGAATGAAAAAAATTTAACTCAGTATAAATTAGCAATGCTGAGTGGTGTACCATTTCCGACAATAAAAAGTATTATGCAAAGAAGGACAAATGGAATTTCATTAAAAACCATAATACTTTTATCAAATGGGCTAAATTTAACGCCTAGTGAATTTTTAGATTCACCAGATTTTTTAGCCGATAATTTGGACATTGTATAAAATAATTAAAATAGGAAGAATTTATGACAACACAAAAAGCAGTCGCTTTACGAATAAGTGAGTTATTAATTAAAAATAATATGTCACAATATGCATTAAGCGTAAACTCAGGACTTACTAAGCAAGCCATTTCAAATATTATTAATGAAAAATACACCAGCATTAAATTAGATACCATAATTAAAATATCTGATGCATTTCATATAACTTTCCAAGAATTTTTTAATAGTAATGTATTTGAAAGAACAAAATTTGATATAAATTAAAATTATTTTTTATCTATTTCAATTTTTATCGCAGATTTTGCAAAGTCGTCAACCTTAACTTTATTAGAAATATCAACCCCAGCAATAGCATAAATCTCTTTACCAAACGCGAGAACAGGAATTAAGTCCCTTTCACGTTTAGGTATTTTTTTATCAATCAAATAACTTTTTAGTTTTTTAGTTCCGCCACCAAATTTTTCAATAAAATCACCTTCGCTTCTATATCGCCAAATAGCACCTTTTGGAAGTTTTTTTGCATCCAAATAAAGAACATTAGGTTTTGGAGAATAATCGTTAACTCGTTTTATTGTAATTTTTCCAAAGTCAGGTACAAGAAATGAACCACATTTAAAATCAACAACAAAGTCTTTTTTTATTGAATTTTTACAATTTAGAGTTAAATAATCATACTCTTTATATGCTGTAACTCCAAGAGGTAAATTAATCTTTTTGCCATTTTCTTTTTTTGCAAGTTCTTTAATTGCATCAATATGTTTGCGTTCAATATCAACATTAATTCCAATTCCATTAAGCGCTCTAAAAATGATTCTGTTAATTAATGCATTATCAAACAAAAAATAAGAAAGTGGAATTTTTGCAACTTTATCATCAATTATAACTGCTCCATCATTTAAATTTTTGTTGATATAATCATCATCTTCAATAACTGATTTACTAAAATTTATTAATTGAGTAGTAATATTAGGCCATTTTTTTATTAATAATGGAAAAATCTCGTTGCGCAAATAATTTCTAGTATACTCGCTTTCAGCATTAGTTTCATCTGTAACATATGGAATATCGTTATTGGTCAAATATTCCAAAATTGCATTTTTTGAAGTGTTTAAAAGAGGTCTAATATAATATTCATCTTTTTTATAATCCATTCCTCTCACACCACTGAGTCCTGCACCTCTAAACAAGTGCAAAAGAATAGTTTCCGCTTGGTCTTGAGTATGATGAGCAAGAGCTATTTTTGTGGCTACTTTTTTAGAAATAATAGCATCAAATACGCCATAACGAGCCTGTCTGCCTGCACTCTCTAAAGATAGTTGTTTTTGTTTAGCAAGACGTGGCACATCAATTTTAAACGTATAACATCTAATATTATTTTTTTTACAATAATCCTCTACAAATTTTACGTCAAGGCTTCCATTTTGTCTGATTGAGTGGTCAATTGTAACAGCAATCACCTCAAAGCCTAAATCATTTTTTATGCTATTTAGTTTATGTAAAAGTGCCATACTATCAGAGCCACCGCTACAAGCAACAGCAACAATATCGCCTTTTTCAATTAAATTTTTTTGTAAAATTGTTGATAGAACATTATCCATAATTTTTCCTTTTTAAAGTTAATTAATAAATACCACAAATTAGAACAATTTTTTGTCATTTGATGTGATATTCACCATTCTAGTTAATTATAATTAATTTAATTATACAATGAATAATGTAATTTTCAAGCAAAAAACATTAAAAAAATAGTCAAATTTAGAAGTTTTTTGTAAATTTTGACTATTTTTTAATATTAAAAGATTTTTAATTAATTATTAATTAATCTTCTTTATTTTCATTATTAGAATTTACAATTTGTTCAGCAACTAAGTTTTCAGCTATAATCGGAGCATTATCTTCTTCATCTTCGTGTTCTCCTACAGCCACTGAAACTATTTTGCAACCTTCCTTCAATTTCATAATTCTCACACCTTGCGTACTACGAGAAATTAATGGAATATCTCTAACAGGAGTTCTTATAACAACACCATTGTCAGCCATAACAAGCAAATCTTGGTTTTCATTTACTTCTAAAAGAGCAACCAAATTACCTGTTTTTTCATTAAACACGCCAGCTTTAACACCTTTTGTTCCACGAGAAGTTAATCTAAATTCGTTTGAATTTGTACGTTTACCATAGCCCTTATCGGTTAAAGCAAGAAGTTGACATTCCTTATTTATTATTTCAAGAGAAATAACTTCTTCGCCTTCATCCAAATCCATTGATTTAACACCCATTGATGTTCTACCTGTGTTTCTAAGTGCACTTTCTTTAAATCTTGAACATTTACCTGAACTTGAAGCAACAAAAATTTCATCATCACCATCAGACGTTTTTGCTGAAAATAACTCATCTCCTTCATCTAATGTGATTGCAATTTTACCATTTTTTCTAATAGAAGCAAATTCCAATAATTTTGTTTTTTTGATAAGACCCTTTTTAGTGGCCATAACAAGATTGCCAGTCGTATCTTCTTCCAACGGCAAGATTGTTGTTACTTTTTCACCTTGAGCAAGTGGAAGTAAATTTACAATTGCTCGACCTTTTGCTTGTTTCATAGCCTCGGGCACATCGTAAGCTTTCATTGTGTGAACCTTTCCACTATTTGTAAAGAATAACACATCATTATGTGAACAAGTGATAAACAATTGATCCACAACATCTTCTTCCTTTGCTTTATGTCCAGTAACACCAACACCGCCTCTATGTTGTGCTTTGTATTCTGTTAATGACATACGTTTAATATAACCGCATTTTGTCATAGAAATAACAACATCTTCACGTTTTATAAGGTCAGCAATATTTATATCACCTAAACCTAAACTAATTTCTGTTTTTCTTGGAACTCCAAAACGTGATTTAACATCTTCCATTTGTTCATCAATAATTTTTATAACTCTTTCAGGTCTTTGCAAAATATCTTTTAAATCAGCAATTGTTTTTTCAAGTTCTGCCATTTCATTTTTAAGATTTCCAACTTCTAAGCCAGTAAGTTTAGATAAACGCATATCAAGTATAGCGTTTGCTTGGATTTCATCCAAATCAAAGTTTGCAACAAGTTGTACAAGAGCGTCTTGTCTATCTTTAGATTCTTTTATTGTTTTAACAACTGCGTCAATATTAGTAACCGCTGTAACAAGTCCAGCAACAATATGGAGCCTATCCTCTGCTTTGCCCAAATCAAATTTTGTTTTTCTAGTTACAACATCTTTTTGATGAGCAATATAGCAAGAAATAATTTCTTTTAAAGTACAAATTTTTGGTCTACCATCAACCAAAGCGAGCATAATTATACCGCCACTTGATTGAAGCATTGTATATTTATAAAGCAAATTCAAAACGACATTAGCATTATGGTCTTTTTTGATATCCACAACAACCCTTATGCCATCTCTGTCAGATTCCTCTTTAATATCTGAAATACCTTCAATTCTCTTATTTTTAACTAAATCAGCCATTTGGATAATAAGTTTTGCTTTGTTTACTTGATAAGGTATTTCTGTAATTACAATTCTTTGTTTGCCAGAAGCTGTTTCTTCAATATCTGCTTTTCCTCGAACGACAATATTCCCACGACCTGTTTTATAAGCATCAATTATGCCTTTTCTACCCATAATTATGCCACCCGTTGGGAAATCAGGTGCTTTTATTATGTCAATCAACTCATCATCAGTTATTTCTGGATTATTAAGCATTGCTTGAACACCAGAGCAAACTTCATTTAAATTGTGAGGAGGAATGTTTGTTGCCATACCAACAGCAATACCATCAGCACCATTAACAAGTAAATTTGGAAATTTGGCTGGAAGTACTCTTGGTTGCATACGAGTATCATCATAGTTTGGATACATATCAACTGTATTTTTTTCAATATCCTCAAGCAAAAGACCTGCTATTTTTGTAAGCCTTGCTTCAGTGTAACGATAAGCCGCTGCCCCATCACCGTCAATTGAGCCAAAGTTTCCGTGACCATCGACCAATGGTGCATTAATACTAAAATCCTGTGCAAGTCTAACTAAAGCATCATAAACAGAAGAGTCACCATGTGGATGATAATGTCCTAAAACATCACCGACAATGGTTGCTGATTTTACATACTTGTGAGTATAAAATAAGTTTTGTTCTGCCATATCGTAAAGAATACGCCTATGAACAGGTTTTAAACCATCTCTAACATCTGGAATAGCGCGTGAAACATTAACAGCCATTGCATAAGATATGAATGACTTTTCTAGCTCACCCTTAACTTCTACTTTTTGAACTTTACTGTTTTGTAAAAGTTCTCTTAAATCTTTTTTATCTTCACTCATTTTTGATTCCCCTTAATTAGACGTCTAAATCAGTTACTAAAGTAGCATTTTCTTCAATAAATTTACGTCTTAAATCTACATCTTCACCCATCAATTCGTTAAATACTCTGTCCGCTTCAACAGCATCTTCCATAGTTACTTGCAAAAGAATTCTATGTTCTGGATTTAAAGTTGTGTCCCATAGTTGTTCTGGGTCCATTTCACCAAGACCTTTATAACGTTGAATTTCCCCTGTACCATTGCCATTTTGTTTATAGAATTCATTTAATTCATCATCATTATAGAAATAATATTCTTTTTTACCTTTTTCCAATTTATAAAGAGGTGGTTGAGCAATATAAACGTGTCCATTTTCAATAAGTGGACGCATAAATCTAAAGAAGAATGTTAAAAGTAAAATCCTAATATGAGAGCCATCAACATCGGCATCGGTCATAATTACAATTTTATTATATCTAAGTTTTAAATCATCATATTCTTCTTTGATTCCACAACCAAAAGCAGTTATCATACTCTTAATTTCATTGTTCTCTAAAATATGATTTATTCTAGCCTTTTCAACATTTAAAATTTTACCACGAAGTGGAAGAATTGCTTGAAAACGTCTATCTCTGCCCATTTTTGCAGAACCGCCAGCCGAATCTCCCTCTACTATATAAATTTCACAATGTTCAGAATCTTTTTCAGAACAGTCTGCAAGTTTTCCTGGAAGTGTTGTGCTTTCCAAAACACCTTTTCTACGAGTTAACTCTCTTGCATTTCTTGCTGCTTCTCTAGCACGTTGAGCGGTTACGCTTTTCATTATAAGTTCTCTAGCCTCTTTTGGATTTTCCTCCAAATAGTTGCCAAAGCACTCACTCATTGCTTTTTCAACTTCAAAACGCATTTCACTATTTCCAAGTTTGGTTTTTGTTTGACCTTCAAATTGAGGGTTCATAAGTTTAACAGAAATAACCGCAGTTAAACCTTCACGGCAATCTTCACCAGACAACTTTTCACTTTCTTTTATGATTTTATTTCTAATACCATATTCATTAATGACTTTTGTTAAAGCATTTTTAAAGCCAACAAGGTGAGTACCACCCTCAGTTGTGTTAATGTTGTTTGCATATGCGTGAATTAATTCCTGATAACCATCGTTGTATTGGAAGGCAACTTCAACTTCGCTTTTATCGGATATTTTATTAAAATATATAGGATGAGGGAAAATTGGATTTTTGTTTTCATTTAAATATTCAACAAACTCAATAATTCCACCTTTAAATTCAAATCTGTCAGAATGTTCCTTTCCTTCACGTTTATCCTGCAAGGTTATAACAATTCCTTTATTTAAAAAAGCGATTTCTCTAAAACGATTTTTAATTGTTTCATAATTAAATTCAACTGTTTCAAAAATTTCAGAGTCAGGTTTGAAAGTAACAACCGTGCCTCTTTTTTCACTCTTTTCTAGCCTTTTAAGTGGTGCATCCGCTCTGCCTCTTGTAAATTGAACATAGTGATGATATCCATTTTGATATACATCAACTTTAAGCCAAATTGAAAGAGCATTAACACAGGAAACACCCACTCCATGAAGGCCCCCAGAAATTTTATATCCAGAGCCACCAAATTTACCACCAGCGTGAAGTTTAGTTAAAACAACCTCAACAGCACTTCTGCCCTCTTTTTCAATTATTCCTGTTGGAATACCACGACCATTATCTGCAACAGTGCAAGATCCGTCATTGTTTATCGTAACGTCAATTTGTGTACAATATCCAGCCAAAGCTTCATCAATACTATTGTCAACAACTTCTGTCACTAAGTGATGAAGACCTCTTTCGTCTGTTGAGCCAATGTACATACCTGGACGCTTTCTAACTGGCTCCAACCCTTCTAACACTTGAATATCGGATTGATCATATTTTTCACTTTTAGAAAGGTCTAATTCTTCAGATTCCATTTTATACCTCTATTTAAAAATTTAGTTTTTAATTAAAAATTACTTAAAAACAAATAAAAATTGAATAATTTTTTGTAAAAATAATTTTATTTAATTAAACCAGTTAAATTATACCACTTTTAAGATAAAATTAAAAGTCTTTTTTCAAAATTAATATATATATCTATATATATATTAAACAAAAAGATTTTTTTTAAAAAATATTAAAATTAATTTACATTATAACAATCTTAAAGAACAAAAAAATAAAGCAAATAATTAGCTCTTAAAAACTCTAATTATTTGCCTTATTATTAAATAAATTTATAATTAGTTTATTTAATTAAAAATTTTAAACATTAAATCATCATCACCGCCAAAACGGAAGTAAAGATATATTATTCCAAGAAGAACTAAAATCCAAAATAAAACAAAAAAAGTAATTTTAACAGGACTTTTTGGATATCCTCCCCCAACCTTACCAGTTTGTCCATTCATAAATGTCGTGTAGCTTTTATTTTTATATTTATATTCACACTTGTAAACTGGTAACAAATAGTACATATATTTTTTATTAGTTTGTGTCATATCCAAATTAAAATAGACAACACTATCGTATGAATATTTTGATAAAATCTCATCTTTAACATTTGATTCCATTATTGAATCAGCAATCTTTTTACATTCTTCCAAAGAATTTTCAAATACTTCTACTGTATACCCCATAATGAACCCCTGCTTAAATTCAATAGCTTTGTCCATATAAAATGGTTCAATTTTTTCAAATTCTTCTTGTCCAATTTTTGTACTTGTTTCAACTAAAACATCAACTTGATTACTATTATGATTCCCTGAAATATTTTGATAGGTTGTATAATGATAAGTATGACCATTTGAATCTCTACCAGTATGTTCAGTAGCAAGTTTGCCTCTATATGTAGAAAAGGTGTCTGCATCATATCCAAAAGAAGGTATATAGATACCTCTAATATTATCAGTAGGCGGAGCTTTTTTAAAAGCATTTGGAACAAACCATTTTTTCTTGATGCCTTGACGATATTTTTGGCTTGCGACCTCATCACTAAAAGTAAAAGGTAAAATTCCATCAGGAGTCAAATTATCATTTTCAGCATTTTTGCTAACCAAATTACTTCCGCAGTAAGGACATCCTTTACTATATTCCAATTTATTTAAAACAACACTTGCCCCGCAATTTGGACATTTTAAGGTTTTTGTTTCAAGAGCAAACTCTTTTTGCTTTTTCAGTTCATCTTTTTCTTCCCAAGAATGTTTTCCTTGTAGAGCATTAAATTCAATATCTTTGCATGTTTGACAGTTCTCACAGTAAAGTTTTTTCTTTTCAGGGCTATATCTCATTGCTGCGCCACAACTTGGACACGAACAATCATTTGCTTTTAATTCTTTTTCTTTCATAATGACCTTTTAAAAATTTTTGTTTTCATCAAACAAAATTGTTACAAGCAAAAAAGTTGCTGTAACTATTTTGCAAATATGCTCGTTTTAAGGTATATCTACCTAATAAGAATTTAGGCAAAGCATTTAATTGCTCTGCCCATTTTCTTTAAATGTTAGTTTAATTTTTGTCCACATTCTGGGCAAAATTTAGCTTTGTCAGAAACCATAGCACCACATTCTGGACAGAATTTTTTTACATTTTCTATTTTTTGCCCGCATTCTGAGCAGAATTTAGCACCAGCTTTATTTTCTGCTCCACATTTAGAACAAACAACAGTTTTTTGTTTTTTCTCTCTAGGTTTATTTTCAGTTGCCAAATTTCCAGCAAACACGTTGCTCATTGTAACACCTGCACCAAGTCCAACCCCAAGACCTGCCAAATTGTTTCCATTTGGATTTTTTGCTGCATCCCCAAGAGCATCTGCTGCTTTCTTTTGAGTGTAAGTGCCCATTTTATCTTCAAGAACACCAAGTTTAGTACGTTCATCAAGAGTTTGTTCAACTTCCTCTGGAAGAGAAATGTTTTCAATTATAAATTTTGTTAAATCTAAACCATATTCAGCCATTTCACTTTTACAAGTTTCCATAACTGTTTTTGAAAATTCTTTATAGTTAGCAGCTAAATCTAAAGCAGATATTTTTGCTTCTGCAATTGCATCAGTTATGCCTTGAATAAGCATAGGTTTAATTTGTTCACAAACATCACTTGTTGTATAAACAGCATTAGTACCAAAAATTTCACGCATAAAAATTTTTGGGTCAATCACTCTAAATGAGTAAACACCAAAGCCACGTATTCTAACATTACCAAACTCTTCATCGCGCATCATAATAGGATTTTGCGTGCCCCATTTTTGACCGATAAATTGCTTAGTATTAACATAATAAATCTCAGCTTTAATTCTGCTTTCAAACCCTGCAGGAAGCGATAAGAATTTTGTCAAAAAAGGAATATTTTCAGTTGCTAGTTTATATGTACCAGGTCCAAAAACATCTGCAATTTGACCCTTATGCATAAAAATTGCACATTGAGATTCTCTAACAACAAGTGTAGAACTTGTCATAAGTTCATCTCTATCTGTAAGAGGATATCGATAAACAATAGTATCCTTAGAACTATCTTCCCACTCTACAACTTTTAAAAGTTGTCTTTTAAATTTACTAAATAATCCCATAAATTTCTCCTTATATATATGGCATTATTTTAACATATATATGTTAAATATGCAAGAAAAACAACACCATAACATCAAATATCTATGGTTATATAATTGCTTGGTGATTTTGAGTGGATTCTTGTGCAAACATAAGTTGACCCTCACTCCTTAATTTAATTTATGTTATATATTTACAAAAAAATGTGAGCCTTGCAAAGCAATATTTTAGTAATAAGTGAACATTACATTTATTAAAATTAACATTTAAACTTGTAAACCGTATAACTCTTTAAAAAAAATAATTACTGCAAACTATAATCACTTCAAAAAACAAAAAGATTCAGCTTTAATTGAAGAGTTTCTCTACCAGTTACTTATTTAAAATTATAGGAACCTGTATTTTTGCTAAGTTTTTTAATACCATTTGAACAAATGTTAAGTAATACATCATATTCAATTATTACAAATTTTTTGCTTACAACAATGCCCCGTTTAAATTTATGTTTAGATTTTAATAAATAGACCATAAAAAATATTGTATCGTGACATTCAGTGAATGTCAACCGTATTTACTTATATAAATATAATTAATTATAAGGATTAAAAAAATATATGTTTATAAACAAAACTAAAACTGGTAAAAATAATTTATGTGGAAATGTTGTAGCAGAAAAACGACTACAATTAAAAATTTCACAAAATCAGTTAGCTCATCTGTTACAATTAGAAGGGTTAGATATTGATAAAAATGCTATTCAACGAATTGAATCGGGAAAGCGTTTTGTTACAGACATTGAACTTATTGTTTTAATGAAAGTGTTAAAATTTAATATTGATGACATACAAAAAAGTGAATAATAAAAAAAGCCCGTGCAAGCAAAGTTATAAAAGGAAAATCTTAATCACACTACGATTGCAACCATTTTAAACAACTCTTTTACAACTTCAATGATAGAGGTCTTTTGGCAAATAGTTTTTATAAAAAGTGTTTTATATGATAAAAAACGCAAAGCAATACGCTTTGCGTTTTTGTATAAAACATATTATCTTTTTGAGAATTGGCTTGCTTTACGAGCTTTTTTAAGACCATATTTTTTACGTTCTTTCATTCTTGAATCTCTTGTTAAGAAACCTGCTTTTTTAAGTTCTGCTCTATAAGATTCATCTGCTTCGCATAATGCTCTTGCAACGCCGTGGTTAATAGCACCTGCTTGACCTGAAAGTCCGCCACCGTAAACGTTAACCATAACGTCAAATTTGTTTTCAGCACCAACCAATTTTAAGCTTTGAGTAGCAACAAGTTGGTATATATCTGAACCAAAATATTCTTCTAAAGATTCTTTATTAACAACGATTTTACCATTGCCATTAGGAATAAGTCTAACTCTAGCAACAGAAGTTTTACGTCTACCAGTTCCTAAGTTTGCTGGAACTACTTTTTTAACTGCTTTTGCCATTATTTTCTTGCTCCTTTTAACTCTACAACAACTGGTTGTTGAGCAGATTGTTCGTGCTCTGCACCTTTATAGATTTTGCAACGAGTAGCTTGTTTTCTTCCAAGAACTGTTTTTGGAAGCATACCTTTAACTGCTTTTAAAACAACTTCATCAGATTTTGTAGCAAGCATAGTGCCATAGTTTGTTTCTTTTAAACCACCAATATATCCAGAGTGAGTTCTAAATTGTTTTTGAACAGCTTTTTTACCTGTTAAAACAACTTTATCTGTATTTATAATTACAACATAATCACCAGTATCAACGTGAGGTGTAAAGTCAGGTTTGTTTTTGCCTGATAAAATATCAGCAACTTGTGAAGCAAGACGGCCAAGAGGCATATCTGTTGCATCAACTAAATACCATTTTCTTTGCACATTTTCTGGTTTTGCCATAAATGTTTTCATTTTATTTGATTCTCCTATAATTTCTTCTAATGTTTGCTTATCAAATTTATATTTAAAGTGAGGGGCTTTTTCACAAAAAAATATGCCTTATTAAAGCAAAGACAATGTGATTTTAACATAAGTCAATAGCCTTGTCAAGCATATTTTAAGTGTTTACGCATTGAAAATTTAAATGCAAATATTTTGCATAGTGCGTTAGCATAATTTTTGAATTAGTTTCAAAATTTACTTTTGATATTTTACTCTAAACAATCATCTAATTCTTTAACAATTTCTTTTTTATCCATATTTTTGCCAATGAACACAAGTTTGATTATTCTATCACCTACATCCTCTCTCCAGTCAGCACGAATATCGGCATTTTCTAACAAAATTTGTTTTTGCTGTTCTTCATTAAGGCTTGCCACCCAAGGTCCAGCATTAAAGGCACTCTTTTGCTTGCCAGCCTGTTCAAACATATGCATATTTTCTTCATCATCGCTAAGCCACATAACTCCTTTGCATCTAATAACGCTTTTTGGGAAATTATTTACAAAGTTGATAAATTTTTGTTTATTAAATGGTTGTCTTCTAGTATAAACAAAAGTATCTATTCCATACTCCAACACTTCACCTTCTCCATGGTGATGATGGTGGTGATGATGTCCGTGGTGATGCTCTTCTTCATCGTCATCATGGTCGTCTTCTTCGTCTTCGTCATCGTGGTGGTGGTGTTCGTCCTCAGCATGCTCATCTTTGTCATCGTGGTGATGATGATGTTCTTTTTCATCATCATCGTCATCATCTTCTTCGCTTTGGGCATTTAATTCTTTAACCCAAGCAGCCGACATAGATGCTTTTTCAAAATCAAAAGAATTTGTATTTAAAATTTTACCTAAATCAACTTTACCAAAATCTGCTTCTATAATTTCAGCTTCTGGTTGAAGCGCTTTAACAACCGCTTTCACTTCATCTAATTGTTCTTTTGAAATTGAACTAACTTTGTTGATAATTATTTTATTGCAAAATTCAATTTGTTGGATAATCAAATTTTCTATATCCTCTTCTTCAATTTCTTCTTTAAGCAGATTTCTACCTGAACCAAACTCGTCAACTAGCCTACAAGCATCCACAACAGATACAACATTATCCAACCTAACTTCTGTAGGTAAATTATAACGTTTTGTGGCTTCGCTTAAAACTTGAATAGTTTGAACAATAGGCACTGGTTCACAAATACCGCTTGCCTCAATCAAAATATAGTCAAACTTATTTGATGCGGCTATAGATGCTATTTGTTTCATTAGATCTTCTTTTAATGTACAGCAAATACAGCCATTTGAAAGAGGCACAAGGCTGTCGCCACTTTCATTCACAATGCCACCTTTTGCAATCAAACTTGCATCAACATTAACCTCGCCTATATCATTCACAATAACAGCAACTTTATAACCTTGTTGATTAGAAAGCACATAGTTTAAAAGTGTTGTTTTTCCTGCTCCTAAATAACCAGTAAGTAAAGTTATAGGAATTATTTTTTTCATATATTTCATTCTCCTTTAAAACTTATATATTTTAACACAAATAAAAACAAAAGTGACAATAAATTTTAGAAAATTTTGAATTTATATAAATCCATATATAAAAATAAAGCAAAATGAAATGAACTCCATTATTGCACCGCAAAAATGGAGTTCATTTCAAAAACTACAAATTTGAAATTTATTTTGAATTTATTTGCATCAAAACTATCAAACAATTTAAATTTTTAAGTTTTTAATTATGTTTAAAAAGCAAAACTTTATAAATATCAAAACATTCTTCATCTGAATAATTTAAATCTTTTAAAATATTCATTGAAACATCTGCATCAAGCCTAGAAAACGGCTTGTTTGTTGCTAAAATAGATTTTATAACAAAATGCAAATTAACCTTTTTCTCATCATCAATTTGTAAATAATACGACAAAAGTTCTTCGTTTCGTTCTTTCAGCACATTTATTGTTTCTTTATATTTCATAAACTAACCTTTTATAATTTTTGTAATTATTTGCATTTAAGCTTGCTTGCAAATTGATGCTCCCAAATAAGTTTCAAAAGCAGCATTTAATTCTTTCGAGTCATTTTCAACTTGTTTCTTTTCGTCTTGAACTGTTTTTTCAACGGATTGTTTTTTGTCTAAAATTTTATCAGAATTTTCATTTTGTACAGTTTTTTCAAGTTTATTAACATCATTTCCCAATTGCTTACAACTAAAATCACGAACAATATATGTTTTATTGACAATATTGGTTTTTAAATCTGTAATGCCAATTTTTTTTGCTGAATGGTCTTTAAAGGATATTTCAAATGCACAAGTATTGCTTGCATTTAGTTCTTGGTCTTTTTTCACGCCTTTTTCGCTAAATAAAACAATTAGTTTATTTTCCCTACTAAGTTTATCACCTATAATAAAAGTCATTAAATGATTATTGATGTTAAAGATATTGATTTTTTCCAATTCCTCTTTAGAAAAAAACAACAATTTAAAATCATCAATCTCATCAAAAGAACTTTTTTTATAATTTGAATCTTTTATAAAAGCTAAAAATAACTTTATTCTGTCCTTTAAAGGAAACACAAAAAAATCATTACCTTTTGCTTTTTTATATTCTTCAACTAATTTTTCTAATTCTTCATCATCAATAATTAATTCATCTAATTCTTCCATTGTTAACCCTCTATAAATATTATACTAATGCTCAACCTTGTTGTCAATGCTAATATTCAAAGGTATTTTCAAATATTTTAGTAATTTAAAATTGATATACCAATGTGTTTTTTTTGCAAAATAATAACCTTGAATTTAAAAACAAGTTGATAGTATGTTATATAAAACTTTTTTTAAATTAAGAGCAAATCTTTTTCACCCACCCCTCTGCCCAATTTTACCTAAAAACGTTAAATTAATATAGGTCGCTTGCATTTTTTATTTTTTTGTGATATATTTCAAAGTAATGCGAAAGTGGCCTAATGGTATGGCACAGGCTTCCCAAGCCTGCGGTTGCGGGTTCGAGCCCCGTCTTTCGCTCCAACAAAAAATCCTTACATATGTAAGGATTTTTTTTATTATCGAAAGTATTGGCTAAAATCGACATTTAAATATCATTTGCAAATAACACAAATTGGCGTTAATCTTTTTGTATAAAACACACCAATACAAAATTTTGCTTAAATTAAGAAAATCACTTGGATTCATCTGACAAAGCTTCTAGTCTTGCTTGTTGGTCGGCCGTTTGTAATGCTTTGATTAATTCTTCCATATCTCCATCTAAAAATGGCTCCATATTAAAGATAGAGTAATTGATTCTATGGTCAGTTATTCTTCCTTGTGGATAATTGTAAGTTCTGATTCTCTCACTCCTATCCCCCGTTCCAACTTGATTTTTACGATTTGCCGCATATTTGCTATCAGCCTGTTCTTTATAGAAATTATAAAGTTTTGATTTTAAAATGCTCATAGCTCTTTCACGATTTTTAATTTGAGAACGTTCGTCTTGACAAGTTACAACTATGCCTGTAGGGAAATGGGTAATTCTAATAGCACTTTCTGTTTTGTTAACGTGCTGGCCACCCGCTCCAGAAGAACGATATGTATCAATTTTAATGTCTTTATCTAAAATTTCCACATCAACATCTTCCACTTCAGGCAAAACGGCAACAGTTACGGTTGATGTGTGGACTCTTCCCTGACTCTCAGTTTCTGGCACTCTTTGAACTCTATGCACTCCACTTTCGTACTTCATTTTACTAAAAACATCTTTACCTCTAATGGTAATAGAACATTCTTTAATACCACCAAGTTCAGTTTCTGATATATCATTAATTTCATACTTCCAATGTTCTCTTTCTGCAAACCTGATATACATATTCATAAGCACACTAGCAAAAAGAGCACTCTCTTCCCCACCTGCTGCACCTCGTATTTCCAAAATACAATCTTTATCATCGTCTTCATCTTTTGGAAGGAGTAAAATTTGAAGCTTATTTTCTAATTCCTTTTTTTGTGCTTTTAGTTCGTGATTTTCCTCTTTATATAAAGAAATCATCTCGTGGTCAGTTTCAGTGTGTAAACTTTCCTCATTTTTATTAAGTTCATCTATAACTTTCTCCAATTTATCTCTTGTTTCAACAAGTTCTTCTAGTCCGCTTCTTTCTTTGACTAATTTTTTCCATTCCTTGTTATCTGCAATAATTTCTGGTTTTACGATAAGTCCAGTTAGTTCATCATATCTTTGTTTAAATTTTAAAGATTTTTCTAGCATAAATACTCCTATAATTTAATTTTTTAGGTCTATCAGTTTAAAGTGGCGACAACCACTCGAGCAATTTTATTATAATCTTTGACTATTCTAATATCTTTGAAATTTTTTTGCAATAGTTTTTTTATGCTTAATGCTTGACCAATGCCCACTTCAAAATAAATCTTGCCATTTTTTTTCAACTTTTTTGGTGCCTGCTCAATTATTTTAACATAAAAATCTAATCCATTTTCGCCACCATCTAGTGCTATAATAGGGTCATAGTTTTTAACTTCATCATCCAATGAATTTATATCCTTGGTTGGAATATAAGGAGGATTTGAAACAATAACGTCAAATTTTGCAAACTTACTTAAACTATCAAATAAATTTGACTTTATAAATTTAACTTTAACATTGTTCTTTTTTGCATTCCTTTTTGCTATTTCCAATGCCGAAATTGAAATATCTAATGCAGTAACTTTAGCTTTAGAATTTTTAGCAATTGCAATTGCGATTGCCCCTGAACCTGTACCTATATCCAAAACATTTTGTTTTGGAGTTAAATTTTTTAAAACCTCTTCAACCAAACGTTCAGTGTCCATTCTAGGTGATAAAACATCTTTATTTACTATAAAATCAAGGCCATAAAAACTTGCATAGCCAAACATTTTTGTAAGAGGTTCACCATTCGAACGCCTTACAACAAATTTTTTTATCTTGTTAAAATCTGACCTAGAAATATATTTGATTAATTTTACTTCTGCTCTACTTTTATTTAAAACTTCCGCAAAAATATAATCCAAATCGCTTTTTTCAAACTTGCCAGCTTTTTCTAAAATTTCCTTTGTTAAAACATATGCTTCACTAAAAGAAATTTTTTCCTCATTAGTTTTACCTTCTTGCATATTATCCCTTTTTGAGTTGGAAAGTTCCAATTCATTTGTTAGTATATTAACACATTTAAGTTCCAAATGCGAAGGCTTTTCATAAAATAAATAAAATATTGGTAAAAAAATACAATTTAACCATTTTATATTTTGAATTTGTAACAACAATTCATAATTAAACGAAAAAACTACTGCCGTTATAAACAGATTGACAAAAATTGAATACCAATAATTAATTGATAGCCCCAAAATCGAAAGCACAATATTACTTAAAAGGACACTACATATAAAATATTCTAAAAAATTTAAAGTATTAAATTCCTTTTGCTTTAACTTTAAAGCGGTATTAAACATATAATAATTTTTCATATAAGGAATAAATTTAATAAGCAAAAATGTTAAATATATTAAACTTATTTTGATAAAAGCAATTATCAGCCTTTTTACTAATACATTAAAATTTGGACTTAAAACATAACTTAGTTTTAATGGCAAAAAACCAAACACAAAAAATGATAACAACATTGTTAAAATAAGCATTATAAAAACAATTACATTTTTAGAAGATATATTTAAACTATTTGTTATTTTTTTTATATTTTTTGATTCTTCACGAGATGAAAACCCAAAGATGTTATAAAAAGTATAATATAAGCCAAAAAACAAAAAAACAAGACCTCTAAGCATAAATTTATTTAAAATGTTTAATTTCTTTTTGCTTTTAATCACATTTATATCAATTTGTCCAGTATTTTTAACTGAAACAGATACATTATTGTTTTTAGTAATTCCCATAATCCCATTAAAACTAGGATACATTAAATAATTTTTCATAAATATATTGTTGCCATAATTTTGATAAATTACAATTATAAAGTAATTAAAAAAGTGACTTTTTTAAATTTAAGTCACTTTTAAGAAATTTTATTAAATTATTTCCTATCAACAATTTTATTAATAAATTCTTCTATTTCCTTGGTTGTATAACTTTGCTTTGATTTATCAACTGATTCAATAATTTCTTCAAACTTTTCGCCTTCGCTTATTGGTTTTGCTTCCTCTTTCTTTTCTACAACTTCTTGTTGTTCTGGCTCTAAAGTTTTTTCCTTTTTAGGATTTGTTTTTTCTTGAATTTCCTCAACAATTTCTTTTGCATTTCTTAATTCCTCAGAAAGGGTCATTTCTCCATCAACTTTTTCCCATTTTGCATAAAGTGTTTTACCTTTTGATTTTACGAGTTTACTAGAGGCTTTTTTTGTAAGTTCTGGGTCAGAGTACCAGCCCACAAATTTATAACCTTGTTTAGTTGGTGTTTCAAAAACAATGGCGTCCTTATTTTTGGTATCAATAGGACTTACTATGCTTCCGCCGTTTGTTTCAAAATCATATTGATATCGTCTACGACTTAAAAGTTTTATTATAATCCAAACAGCAAACACAACTAAAGCAGCACCTAAATAATATGGCCAACCTGTAACAACATACCTTCCTTCTTCAATTGCAACCTTATAATTCTTATTATCCCATTTATCAATACTTATAATATAATTGCCCAGTTTGTTGGTGTTGATTTTTTCATTGGTTGTTAATTTAATATTTAAATTATCGTTATTGTAAATTTGCCCTTCAACAATTGTAAAAGTAAGTTTTTTTGCCTTAGCAAACAATACACTTGTAACATCATTTGCTCTTATTCTAATATTTGCAGGATTTATTGTTATATGAATATTTTGGGCTTTTTCCTTATAGTTGTCAGACTCACTTGCAATAATTTTGACATCATATTCACCACTATCGACAGCCTCACTAATTCTACCATCAGAATTATAAAATTCCAAAATAAGTGTTTGCCCTACACCATTGTAAGTGAAGTTAAGATCCTCTTTTTTAACCGCTTCCCCAGTATACTTTAAGAATTGAATTGGTTCACAAGTAAACTCTGCTTCTGCCTTATCCACCACAATTTGCACTTCACTTTCGACAGGTTCATAATTGTCACCACCGTCAGTTTTTATAATTAATGTGTAAGTGCCTGCATTGATAACACTTTGTGTATTGGTTTCTTTAATTAAATATGTTAATTTTAGATTTTTTAATAATTCATCATTTTTGCCGTCATTTCTTACAACTTCTGCACCTTTGTTGTATATTTTTTCGTTTCCATTATAAGTGTCTTTTGTTTCAATTTTAGATACATTAATTTTAAGTCCATCATATTTTGAAATATTAACATTAATGATATCTGATTCTTTAGTTGTAGTATTACCTTCACTATCAGTTAAAGTAACCTTGCAATAATACTCTCCACTATCCTTAACGTTTTTAACATTGTATGAAGAACTAGTTGCTCCTTTCAATTCAGTGTTTTTGTCGTTTACTTTTTTGTACCATTGATAGGTAAAGTTAGTTAAGTCACTTTTGTGAGAGGCAGAAACACTAATTGTACTATTTTCCACATCGTAAACTTTATTGACTTCTTGAGATGTTGTCAATGTTATGTCATTCAAAGAATATTTTGCAGTTAAACTCAAATTTGAGTTTGCATTACTAATATTTTCAATTTTTGTGTTATTTTCATCATACCAACCTTCAAATGTATAGCCAGGTTTTGAAGGTGTTTCTAAAGTATCAATGGTTGTTGAAGATGTCACAAACTTACTAGGTATACTGCTTGACGCTTTTGTGTTAAAAGATATTTCAAAAACTTCAATGTGTGGAGAAGCTTTTTCTTCAGTAGTATAATAAATTGACCCATTAGTAGTTATTAATTTTTTGTGACCTTGAATAGTAATATAATATTTCCCAGATTTTTTGACAGAAGTATTTAGTTTCTCAAACTCTTCCATAAAAGTGAATGATGTATTAGATATTACATCTCTATATAACGAATTAGCATTCCCTTCATAATAAATTTTAATAGTGTAATCTTCAAAACCCTTATCGTTCCAAGAAAAACAATCTTCGTTAAATTTTATATCAATATCTGCTATTGGATTTAAAACATTTATTGTAAGCGAGTTGGAAGTTATTGAATAATCTTTATTATAGAGTGTTACTATTATGTTAACATAATAAACATATTCTCCGGATTTGTTTTTCTTTTGAATATTTTTAAAAGTATTTCCACACTCTACTCCATTTTCATACCATCGTATTGATTTAAGCTTAATTAAATTTGATAGTTCATGATTTATTTTATAATTCATTTCAAATTGTTCATTTGTTATAAATTCTGTTTTATTACTCAATGTAAAAATTTCTACATCATTTGGCTCTATAAATGTCCATTTTGCATAAACAAAAGCAATGTGTGAGTTTAGTAAGTGATATCTGTAATAGTTTTGTGCATACCTACCACCACTTGTTACTAATTTTATTTTACCTGATTCAAAAAAGTATCTTGTGTTTTGAGTATTAGATTTTATCTTTGAATTATCCCCAAACGAATTGTCATAATACCAACCAGCAAACCTATACCCCGCTTTTTTAGGAATTGGAAGAATTGCACCGCTTTGTCCTGAAAAATCGGATTGATTGAAAACGAGTAACCTACTTATGTATTTCTCTTTTGCGTTTTCTGATGTTTCATCAACAAACTTTCCGCCGTCCAAATCAAAAAAGAAATTGGTTTGATATTCGCTAGAATCCTTGGTGTAGTTTATATTAACATCAATTATCAATGTTTTTTTATTTGTCCCAGTTATGGTAATTGTCTGTATTTGACTCCTATTGTTTGAACTTAATCCATCAAAATAGACATAAGAACTATTTTTGCCGGTAATTGAACTATAAAGAGTTGGATAATAAAAGAATTCCACACATCCAGATTCTTTTGATGTTGATATTGTTATGCTTGGCTCAGTGTAATTGTATGTTGTAAACAAAAGATCTTCACCATTATCATTGTTTACATTATTATTTTGTCGCAACAAATCAACATATCCAAGTTCCGTGCCATTCATAACATAAAAAACATTTAACCTTTTACCTTTTTTAGTTTTGTCGCCATTTGAATAGTCAACCAATATTTTGTATGTCCCAACTGGCAAATCGTTTGCACTAAGTGAGTATTTGTTGTTAGTTTTATCAATTGTTATGTTGAACTTATATGTAACATCTTCTTGACCGTGAAAAATATTTACATAATCAATGTCCCCGTCTTGATCTATTATGCCATTTTCTCGGACATCATAAGAATAAGTCAATTTAACATCATCGTCAAAAAACACATTTTTTTGTTTTGTTTCACCTGATGTTGTTTGTTTTTTGGAAGAATATTTATTTTTTAAGTTGGTTGTGTATGTATAGCCTTCAACAACACTGTTACTTAAAAACAAATCTGTTGTATTGCTATAGTCATAATAAAAACCACCCATGGATTGATAAGGATAAATGTCAGTATCATCATAAAACACATAAGTCACAGCATCAAAATTAGCACTACTGCCAACCGTATCACCCCAAGAATTTAAACAAATCCATGCTCCTTTATATTCTTTTCCATTATATGTTTTAATAAAGTTATCATCCCATCCAATTACTGTAATTGCATGGCCACTTTTGTCACCTTCTATTTTTGAACTTGGTGCTTTATACACATAATTGTTACTTGTGTCAATTATTAATCCAGTGTTATCTCCAACCGCACCATTCCAATATAATGAAATACTAACAGCTCCATTATTTAAAATGTGACTTTTAATTGAGCTTAAATCTTGTGATTTAAATCCAATATATTTCAGTCCATTCATTATCTCTTTATTTGCAAATTGAGAATAATAATTATAAAAATCTTGTTTATTTTCGCTATTTACTAAGTATGACTTTTCATATTGAAAATCAGATTCTAGAGTCATTCCAAAAACATTTATAGTTGAAGTAAAATAATAATCATTCCCACCAGAACCATAAACATATCCTGGCATCTTCTGAGCGGTTGCAAGTCCAACCCATGCTTCAGAAAAATCATAATACTGATTTGATGCTTTCATTAATGTAGTACTAAGAACTGTTGAGCATGTAAAAGCCCAGCAAAAACCGTTTTGAGATTGGTCCTGAGAATAAATTATGTAGTCATCTCTCAAACAATAATAGTTTGGTAAATTTTCATCACTGCCAACTGTAATATTATTGTTGTAGTTTTCAATGCTTTCAGAATTTACTTCATCATCAAAAATATAATCATTACATATTGGCTTATCTAAATTGATAACATCAGCCTGAACATTTTTGCTATGTTTTGGCAAAATAGAAAGCATTGCCCCTGAAAAAACGAATGCAATGCAAACGAATAACATAAAACAAATTAATTTTTTACTAAACCTTATTTTCTTTTCCATTTGTTCTCCAAAGCAAAAATTGAATAACAACCTATGCTATTTAACATAATTAATATATAATATTTTTTAATTTATTTCAACCTTTTTAATATTGCTTTAAATTTTAAAAATAATTTTTTCTGCACATTTTATACCGTCAACTGCACTACTTACAATTCCACCAGCATAGCCAGCACCTTCACCTATGGCAAAAAGCCCATTTATTGTACAAGTATAGTTTTCATTTCTATCAAATTGAACTGGACAACTTGACCTCGTTTCCGGTGCAATTAAAAGATTATTATCATTTGCAAAGCCCTTTAATTTTTTATCAAAAATAACTAAAGCCTCTTTTAAAGATTCAGTAACAAAATCGGGCAAACATTTTGAAATATCACACATGGTTATGTTTGGTTTATAAGAGCATTCAATAGGCAAACTCACATTTTTCCCTAAAAACTCGCCAACAGTTTGACAAGGAGCATTATAATTACCTCCAGCAATTTCAAAAGCCAGTCTTTCATATTTACGTTGCAATTCAAAGCCAGACAAAACATCTCCCTTGAAATCATCAGGTGTAACATTAACCAAAATTGCAGAATTTGCATTTTTTTCATCACGAGCAAAATTGCTCATTCCATTTGTTACAATTGTATTTTTTTCACTAGATGATGCAACCACCTTCCCACCTGGACACATACAAAAAGTAAACACACTTCTTCCATTTTTAAGGTGACAAACTAGTTTGTAATCTGCACTAGGCAAATATAGATTTTTACATACTCCATATTGGGCAAAGTTTATAATTTTTTGAGGTTGTTCAATCCTTACTCCAATTGCAAAAGGTTTTTTGTGCAATTTAACACCTTTGTTGTTTATTAACTTAAATGTGTCATAGGCACTATGTCCTATAGCAAGTATTAAACAATTTGTTTTTAAATTATGATATGTGTTTGATAATAAATCAAAATATTGCACATTAGTAATTTGTGCATTTTTAATGTCAAAATTCGTCATTTTTGAATTAAAAATAATTTTTCCACCATTATTTATAATTTCTTTACGAATATTTTTTACTATTTTTATTAAATAATCTGTTCCAATGTGTGCCTTATTTTTATAAAAAATTTCTTCATTAGCGCCATTTAAAATAAATTCATTTATAACTTTTTTGCAATAATCATTGTTTAATGTTGTATTTAATTTTCCATCACTAAATGTTCCTGCACCACCTTCACCAAACTGAACATTTGAGTGTTCATTTAAAACTCCGCTTTCCCAAAACTCTTCCACATCTTTTTTTCTAGAGTCCACATCTTTACCTTGTTCTAAAACAATAGGACAAAGTCCCGCTTTGGAAAGAGCTAACGCACAAAACATACCACTTGGACCAAAACCAACAACAACTGGTCTAAAGTCGCTTTTAACTTTTTTATATTCCAAGCCTTTATGGTCTGGAAAATAATCATCATACTTTTTTAACTTAAATAAATACTTTTCATCCACATCAACTGCCAAATTGTACACATAAACAACATTTGGCTTTTTTCGAGCATCAATTCCTTGTTTAACTATTTCAAAATTTTTGATTTTATTAATTGGAATTTGAATTTTTTTAGATAAAGCATTTAATAAATCTTGCCTTGAATGGTCAAGTTTTAATTTCAATTCATTGATTAATTTCATAAGTTTTCACCCACAATTTTTCCACTTGTCCATGCCCATTGTAAGTTATATCCACCACAGACACCATCCACATCTACTATTTCACCAATAAAATATAAACCTTTTTGATTTTTCGCTTCCAAGCAGTTTGTTAAAGAAGAAAGTTTAACGCCCCCATTAAACACTTGATTATTATCTAAAAAGCCTAATGTTTTAATACTGTAATTTTTTATTAATTTTGCTAAATTAAATAAATCTTTATCTGATAATTTACTCACATCCTTTTCTAAATCAAATTTTAATTTATTAATTAAATCAAAATTAATAGTTTTATTAAAAAATCCCGTTAAAAAATCATTTATTTTATAATTTTTTAATAATTCTTTTCTATTTTTTAATTTATTTAATAATATTTCAAAATTTATATTTGGCATTAAATCAATAATTATTTCAGCACTATTAATTTTTGCTCTAGACAAAAATGCTGAAAGATTAAAAATTACTATCCCGCTAATGCCGTCTTCTCTAAAAAGTATTTCACCTGTTTCCTCAAAATTAACTGCTTTGCAAAAAACTTTGACATTAGATACTCTTGTGCCAGCCAAATTTTTATTTTTGCTCGTTTTAAGCCCACACAAACTTGGCACAAAAGGATTATTTTTAACTCCAAATTTTTCAAAAAGATTTAAATTTGCTTTGTTACCTAATGCAACTATTACCTCATCAAAATCCTCGAAAGAATCTTCAAACTGAATTCTATATTTATTATCTATTTTTTCAATATCTACAAATTTTTTATCTGTATCAATATTTATATTTTTTTTATTTATTAAATAATTTAATAAAACCTCCAAAACAGAAGAGGCAGAATTTGAAAAAGGATAGACCCTTCCTTCATTATCAGCATATGTTTCAAGTCCAATTGAATTAAAAAAATTTAATGTATCAAATTGATTAAATTTATTTAAAAAGTTTTTTATATCTGTGTTATAAGACTTATCGTTTACAATTTTGTTAGTTAAATTACAACGACCATTTCCAGTTGCTAAAATTTTTTTGCCAACTTTTGAGTTTTGCTCAATAATTTTTACATTAACATTATCTTTTGCACAACAAGCACACATAAGTGCACTTGCTCCACCTCCTAAAATGCAAACATTTTTCATTATTTATTTTTACACCTTTTAGACATTTCTTTAATTTCTTCTTGTAACTTATTTATTTTTTTATCAAAAACTTCGTCTACTTTTTCTTTTCCCATAAAATCTTCTAGTTGTTCAAGGCACATTTTAACATCTGCTATTTCTTCAATTAAATTTGCTTCAACCTTAGCATTTTGGGCATACTCTCCATACAAGCATTTGCGTTTGTACTTATTTATTGCAACAATAAGTTCTCCCATCTCCTCAATTGCTTGATCATATTGAGCAACAAGCCCCCAAAGTGTTTCTGCTTGTTTGTATATTTTTAATCTTTCCTCTTTATCCATATGTGCTCCTTTTAAAATCATTTTAACATAGTTTGCAATAAAAGAGCAACGACATTCAAAAAAAGTATTTTTTAAAAAAATACAAGGATTTTATAAAAATCTAATTCTTGTATTTATTATTTTTATTTAGTAAAATCACAAAAACTTATTACTCATCTTTTAAAATTATTTTGTTTTGTTTTAAAGAATCTTTCACCATAATCACACGTTGATTTTTACTACCTTTCCATTTTAATTTTAATTCCTTTTGCGATTCAATAAAAGGTCCATCAATTAAAACATCAATGTATTTTAAAAAAGGTAAATCTTTGATTTGCTCAAATAGATAGCCAGTGTAACACCATATAGTTTTATCTGGAAATTTTTTTGAAATTTCTTCAATTAATTGCCCAACGACTTCTCTGTTTGCTGGGAAAAGCGGATCACCACCGCTAAATGTTATTCCAGAAATATAGTCTTTTTTTAATTCATCTAAAAGTTCCTGTTTTGCATTTTCATCAAATAATTTACCACCATTATGATCCCATGTTTCAGGGTTATGGCAATTTTTGCACATATGATTACAACCAGCAACCCACAAAACGACCCTTAATCCATCACCATTTTTTAAATCGGTTTTTGTTATGTAATGATAATTCATTTTTATCCTCTTTTTATTTACATTGATTTTCTATCTCTAATTTCAGCAAGTTTTCCTTCATTCATAAAACTTCTGCCATTTACCTTAGAGTATCCTAAATATCCACAAACCCTATCCACTTGTGTTATATTTTCACTTCCACATTTGGGGCATTTAGTCATTTCCAATTGCTCATATCCACAGTCTTCACAATAACATTTTTCCATATTTATGCCTTGATAAAAACCTTTTTGCATGCCCCTGCGAACAATGGTTTTAAAAGCCTCAATATTGTAATCAATAGGATATCTTGTGTAAGTTATCTTTCCACCATTTGATAGTTCCCAAAATCTCTCTTCTAAATCTTGTTTTTCAATTGGTGAAATATCTTCCGAAACGTGGCAGTGAAAACTGTTTGTGAAATATTCTTTGTCGGATACACCTTCAATAACGCCATATTTATCTCTAAATTGTTGAACTTGCAATGAAATCAAACTTTCAGCAGGAGTGCCATAAATAGCGTACAAAATTTTATCTTCCTCTTTAATTTTTGCCACATATTCATTTAAATATTGCATAACTTTTAGAGCAAATTCGCCGTCCTCGGTAATAGATTTCCCATTATATAACCTCTGAAGTTCATTTAAAGCAGTATATCCAAAACTAAACGTCACATAATCAAGCAAAGGCTTAATTGTGTCATCGGGTTTTAAATGCCCTTTATAAAGACCACCCTCCATAAACGCAAGCGGAGATTTTGACGCTTTCATTTTTGCTAAATAATCTCTAGTTTTAATATGTAAATGCCTAATCATTTCAAGATAAAACCTATAAACCTCAAAAAAATCTTTTCCTTCAGTTTTTGCTTTCATATAAATCATAGGTAAATTTAAACTTATCGCACCACCATTAAAACGTCCTACAAAAACTGGCTCATCGTTTTCATCGGCAGGTTTTTGCCCACCACGCTCATAGTAAGGCGACAAAAATGCCCTACAACCCATTGGAGAAATAACCTTACCGTATTTTTTATACATAGATGCTATATATCCATTACCACTCATACTTAAATAATCTGGATATTGAGCCTTGGAAGAACATTCTATGGCTTCATCAAATAATTTCTCACAGCATTTGCCTTTGCCGTGTATGTTTTCATCATATAAAAAGACTAATTTGGGAAACAAAACCGCTTTTTTAAATCCTGGAGCGCCTTGCCCACCCTTTCTAACTTTTAACATTGCACTAGTTGCCATTTGTTCAAACTTGCTTTGTCCTAGTCCAAAAGTAAAAGTTACAAAAGGATAATCACCTCTGGATGAACCTACAGTGTTCAGTTTATATTCTAATGCTTGAAAGCCTTGTTCAAAATCACGTTGGACTTTAAATGAGGCATATTTATCTGCTTTTTCATTAAAAGCATCCTCATCCAAATTTCCCTCATTCAACCCCAAAGCAATTTCACGATATTCATTGATATATTTATTATAACTCTTAATTGCATATGGCTCTAAAATTTTGTCAATTTCAGGAACAGTAAAACCACCATACTGCTGACTTGCTGCTGCCATGATAACATCACCCAAAACATTAAAACAAATGGCAAGCGTTGTTGGTTCAGAATACTTAATGTTTCCAAGTTCAAAACCACCTTTAAAAACGGTTGCAATATCAAACAAACAACAATTGTATGTATCCAGTCTTGCGTTGCGGTCGTGAATGTAAATGTATCCATCTTTCATTGCTTGGCGTTCTTCACCATTTAAAAAGAATTTTTTGTAAAACTCCCCATTTAATTCGTTCCAACCTAAGCACCTTTTTGTCGAAACTAAAGTGCTGTCAGTGTTGGCATTACTCCTGTCACCCACAAAATCAATTGATTGAACTTTTTTATATACATTGTCAATCATTCGATAAAAATCTTGCTTGTAATTTCTATAATCCCTATAACTTTTTGCAACGTCCGCATTGATAGAATCCAAAGCACTTTCCACAATAAAGTGCATTGTTGGAATATCTATAATTTTTAATTCGCCGTCATTTACTGGAGTAGCAATTTGTTCTGCCCTTTCACGAACATACTGCCTAATTTTTTCAATCTCATATTCAGACAAAATAACAAGAGCTCTTGCTGCACTCTTTTTGATAGCGACAACCACTTTTTCAACATTAAAATCCTCTTGTGTTCCGTCCTTTTTAATAACTTTTAACATTTTATCCCCCTTGTTGCCTTATTCAAAAAAAAGAATAAAGATACAATATGTTGTGTTTTTATAAATTTTAAATCACAACATATATACATATATATTAGCAAATTATAAAATAATGTCAAAAGATTTTTAATAATTTTTTAACTTTTTTTTAATTTAAATATAATCATTCATCAAAATGGAATTTTTTAAAACAAAAAACTTTTGCTTCATTTTACTAAAATGGATATTTTTTACTTAAAAAGAAAGACTAAGGTTTTTCTTGCATAAAACAATCATATCCACCAACCTTAAGTTGATAATTTTTACTTTATATAAAATGAAACCTATAAAATGTCGATTTTTATTTTTTAGTTAAGTTAAACTGATTATTTAAAAAACGACACCGATTTTGTTCGATGTCGTTTTAAACAAATTTAAATAGATTTTGTTTTATCTAAAATGATTTTTAAAGATTTTTCATCTTCAATTAAATAAGCAAGTTCATCTAAAAGTTCAATTTGAATTCTTTTAGTTTGTTGTTCTTTCAATTTTATTGCATTAACATTTAACGCATTTCCGCATTTTGGGCAAAAATTGTAAACTCCGTCAACAACTTTTGCATCACAATAGATGCAGTGATCACCATCTATACTTGTTCTTACACCATTAATCATTCTCTACCTCCATCTCTGCTTTCATCAATTATTACTTTTTCAACTACTTGTTTCAATCGTTGTTTTTTGCTTTCCTTTAAAGTTTTTGCTTCCTGCTCACCATAAAATTTATCCAAAACTTGTTCCACATTTTGTTTGCTTATTTGGTCAATTTTTTGCTCTAACAAGGCAACAAGTAAATCTTTGTTTAAGGTGTTTTGTTCATTTAATCTCATAATTTCTTCGCACAAGTCATAATCAATATGATTTGACATTAATGTTCCAAAATTGATGAATTCTTGACAAATTTTGTATTGTGGTTCACCTAGATAGTTATTTCCTCTAATGTTGTTTCTATCTGGATTAGGTGCCACAAAAACTCTAATTACTCCATTATTAGTACTGCTTGGAGAAACATTTCTATTTGATGTAAGTCTATTTGGAAAATCTCTATAACCGCCAACTGACACAAAATAGCAAGGAGTTTTTACAACTTGAGTTCCATTTTCTTGAGTTAAAGTTGCAATTTTTTCTATGAATAGTTTGTTATAGTGGCTTGTAAAATAAAAATCTTTCCCTGAAATTTTTGATTGTAAACCTTCTGTTTTCTTTGCAACCGTGTTCATAACATTCGCTACTAAAAATCCGTGGTCAAATAACATATGAACAACTTTTGGACAGCCGTTTGTGTAATCATTTTTAAATTCAAAATCAATCTCTGCCATTTGCCCAAAATATCTATCTTTAAGGCCAAGTCTTTCAAGGAGTGCTAAAGTTGCGTTAACGCCATCTTTTTCAAAAATTTTAATTTCATCTGTGCCATCATAAGCACCAATAATTTTATCTTTAACAGGTTCCAAAATTTCAGCAAGCATTTCTATTTGTTCATCATAATTAGGAGAATAAATTTCTCTAAACTTTTTACCACCATTTGGATAATATAACAAATCGCCACCAAGCATAATCCTTGCATTTGGGTCCTTTACAAGTTCCGCTATATGTGCTTTAAATTTTTTTATTCTAAAAGGCTTATCAATTTTTGATGTTTTTGAACTTGCTCCTGTTAAACCTATGTTAATGTTAGATAAAACACATATATCCAAAAATTTTACAGATTCATGCAATTTAACAAGCGCGTGTTTACCTCTAGGAAGATTATTCTCATTTGATTGATAATTTTGTATGTCTTTTTCTAAATCTTCAAGTTTATACATATATTAAACCTCTCTTTCTAAATTTTTAGGTTTTCGAGCTTTAGATGTCACTTTTTTAGCCATACTTGTTGCAATTTCTTCCAATTTTTCTTGTGAGATAAATTTTGCTTGAGGAATAATTTTGTCACCAAATTTAACCAATTCTGGCCTATCTAAACTTATGGTGTCAATATTAAATTTATAAGGAAGCACTTTAAACCCATCGTTAAGTGAAGAATCTAAAATATCATAATTAAAAGTAGCTCTCACACAAATTATACTATTATCAGTGTTTGGAGGTGGATAAGCAGACTCCATTGCATATTGACTAGCCTCCTCTAAGGCAGGAATATTTATTGGTGTTACACTCTTTTTTAAACAAGAGTATTTATCGTTTTGATAAACAACATCTTCCGAAGAATAAATATTTTTGTGTGTATGTCCTTGAACCACCATATCAAAATTACCAAATTTTTGACATAACGCAAACATACCATCAATAACTTTTCCCGCCTGTCCACTAAGTCCACTTCCGTGCCTTACTAAAATTTTAAAATCAGTGTAACCACTTGTGGTGTATGGACATTTTAATCTTATGACAACATTTGCCATATATCTAGCATAAATGTCCAAAATGTTTAAAGTTGCCATTGGCGTAACTAGCGAATCAAGTCCTGAATCCTTAGCCCTTGCACCACTTTCGTGATTACCACTTGTTGAACATATAATTTTTTCTTTTAAAATTGGATCAGAAAAAAGTGTATGAATAACTTTTTGCTCGTTCATAGGAGATAAATCATTTTCAAGTGGACTTGATTTACCTAAATTGTTTGCATTATTCATTAAATCACCATTTAAAATTATGTAACAATTAGGCAAATTTCTAACTTGTTTTAAGTATCTAATAATTTTATCAATATTACACCCCGGCGAACCTATATGTAAATCATTCAAAACCAAAAGCATAACTTGACTATGCTGAGATAAATCCTTAAATATAGTTTTAATAGGACTAAAATCGTCAGCCTTAATTTGCTCTTTAAAACTTTTTAATCTCAAATCAATATCAGAAATAGTCCTTATATCATTTGGGTTTTTAAGTTTTTTAATTTTCTTTTTTGCGTCTTCCATTTTCCCCTTCTTTCACTTAAAAGTTTACCATACCTAGTACCCCTTGTCAATATTGAATGTAAATATAAATATTATTGCCTAATGCTTCGCTCACCACAAAACTAGTTGTTTGATTAAAAAAACAAGTATAATATTTTGAATAGCAAATCGCTAGAGAAAAATTAAGGGAAACTCTATAGTCAAATCTCGTTTGCCATAGCAAGCATTTACATAAGGGAAAGCATAAAAAAACCTCTCCGTCAGTCAATTCATAACTGCCACCTCCCCTTGGCAGGGGAGAAAAATATTCGGAGTCCCGCTTCGTTAAGTGGCTTCCCCTAAGGCGGGTAAATTAATTCGATGAGCGGGTTATGACGCCCTTTAAGGCGTCATCCTTAAGCGAAGCGAATAATTTACCCAATTATAAAAAAAACACCCGCGAAGATATACTTCGCCAAGTGGTTTTATTCCCCTAAAGGTGTTTTGATTTGAATTTACGGGTTATGCGAGCTTTAGAACCGCATCCATAAGTAAATTCAAACTTCGGAGCCCCGCTTCGCCAAGTGGCTTCCCCTAAGGCGGGTAAATTAGTTCGATGAGCGGGTTATGACGCCCTTTAAGGCGTCATCCTTAAGCGAAGCGAATAATTTACCCGCCTTTACTTCATAATCGGAAACAACACAACATCCCTAACTGATGGTTGGTTATAAATAAGCATAAGCAATCTATCAAGTCCGCAACCAAGTCCAGAGATTGGTGGCATACCATGTTCCATTGCAAGCATAAAACCTTCATCCAAGTCCATAGTTTCGTCATCACCTTGTTTTTTTGCTTCAAGTTGCGCCTCGAAAGCTTTGCGTTGTTGTATAGGATTTACAAGTTCTGAATATGCTTTGCAAAGTTCAGTTCCCATAACAACAACTTGGAAAACATCAATAATTCTTGAATCTTTATCGTTACGTCTTGCAAGAGGTATTAAAACAGCCGGATAATTATAAAGAATCGTTGGTTGAATAATGTTTTCACGGATTTTCTTTTTGTAGATGAAATCAATTATTTGACTTACAGACTTATAATCATTCAAATCTTGAGCAGTAAAAATTCCTGTTTCAATAACTTTGTTTTTAAGTTCAATAGGGTCATTATAGTCTAAAAAGTCAAAGCCAAGAATTTCTCTCATTTTTTCAACATAATTTATTCTATCAAAATTTTCTTTTCCAAAATCAAGAGTCACATCATCTTTTTCAATGGTTGTTTTACCGGTTAATTCCAACAATAAATTTTTTATAAAACCTTGGAAAAATTTAATATTATCTTCAAAATTCCAGTAAGATGCGTACCATTCAACTTGTGTAAATTCCTGCAAGTGTTGTGTGTCCATACCTTCATTTCTAAAACACTTTGCGACTTCAAAAACTCTATCAAACCCGCCAGCAATGCATTGTTTTAAGTAAGTTTCAGGAGCTATTCGTAAATTCATTTCTTTGTCAAGAGCATTGTGATGAGTGAAAAAAGGTTTAGCACTTGCCCCACAAACCGCACTTTGTAAAATTGGAGTTTCCACTTCCAAAAACCCATTTTCACCTAAATATTTTCTTATAAAGCCTAAAAGTTTACTTCTACCAATAAAAACCTGTCTTGTTTCTTCATTAGAAATTAAATCTAAATATCTTTGACGATATTTTGCTTCCAAGTCAGTTAATCCGTGGAATTTTTCTGGAAGAGGTCTTAATGCTTTAGAAAGAAGAGTAACATTAAATGCTCTAACAGTTATTTCCCCTGTTTGAGTTGTATATATTTCACCTTCAACGCCAACAAAGTCACCGATATCAATCATTTTTTTATAAAAATCATATTTTTCAGGTTCCAACTCGTTAATGCCAACACTTACTTGAATTTTTGCTTTAAGGTCACGGATTTGCATAAATCCAAATTTACCCATAACACGTTTAAAAACAATTCTACCTGCAATTTTAACTTTTGCACCATCGCCCAAAGTTCTCGCTTCTTCAATTGTATTAGTTCTTTCGAATTTTTCTTTATATACAATTTCACCATTTTTTTCAAGTATATTTATTTTTTCTTTTCTAATATCAAATTCATTAGACAAATTTTGTGTATTTTCCATAAATCTTTCCTTTTAACCTATCTTTTTAAAGTATGCACGTCTACGGCGATGAACATCGTGATTAAAATATTGCCAAGTAGAATTTATTTTTGCATTATTTTCTAAGCACAAATTTGTTTCGCAGTATTCCACCCCTTCTTTTTCCATATTGTCCATAAGATATTTTATAGCAAGAGCGCCAACGCCTTCATTCGAGTAATCAGGTCTAACGCCAATAATTGCAAAATCAACAACTTTTGGTGATTTCAATGCTCTTAACACTTTAAATATAGCGGGTAACGTCAATCTACCTTTTGATTTGTACAACGCTTCATTCAATTGAGGGATAGAAACACCAAAGCATACAACTTCGTCCTTTTCATTTACTATGACAAACATAAAACGCAAGTCCAAAAAAGTTTTAAATTGAGATAAAAGTTGTTTTTTTACTTCCTCAGTGTAAGGAACAACACCATATAAAGGACTATACGCTTCATCTAAAACTTGTAATATACCTTCTTTATATTTTTTTAAAAATTGCCTTTTAGATTTTGTTTTTGCAAATTTTAATTTATATCTTTTAGCTACGATTTCAGCAATTCTATCAACCCTTTCATTTTTTTCCTTTGGTGGATAAATTTTCCTTTCAAGCCAATCAATTTCTTTTTGATAACCGCAAGATTCAATTAAATCCTTATAGTATTCAAAATTATACCTTTCCTCATATGTACATCTTTCATTAAAGCCTTCAACAATCAAGCCTTCACAATCTAAATCGTTGAATCCAAGAGGTCCATGCACAGTGTCCATTCCTTGATTTTTTGCCCAATTTTCAACAGTATTAAAAATTTCATTTGCTACTTCTTGGTCATTAATGCAGTCAAAACGAGTAAAACGTACACGTTTTTCATTCATTTTATTATTATAAAGTTTTTGCACCATAGCCGCAATTCTTCCCACAACCTTTCCATCTTTATAAGCTAAAAAAGTTGCGACATCACAATCTTTATAAGAAACATTCTTTTTAGGATTAAACATTTTAAGTTCATCACTTCTAAGTGGATAAGAATATTCCTTAACACCTTTATATAATTTTGTTGGAAAATCAACAAAAGTTTTTATATCTTTTTTGCTAGATATTTGTTTTACTTCAATCATAACTTTATCCTTTTCTTAAACTTTAGTAGTATACAACACTTTAGTATTTTTTTCAACTATTTTAAAATGTTAATCTTTTGACCAACAAATAAGTGTTTAGTTTTGGAAAGTATTTTCAATTCTTCAATAGAAATATTTAGTTTTTTAGCTACACTTTCAAAAGTATCAAGTGGTTTTACGACATAGCATATTTCTTCTTTAAAAATAGGATTAGTTTGAAACCAACTGCCTATTTCTATCCGTTTATTCATATAATAATTGTTAAAATTTTTGTTTATCATTTTTAATGTTTTTTCATCTTCAATAAAAATCATTTGCGGAAAAATATAAGAAATAATCATACAAAAACACCTCTTTTAATAAATATATACTATGAAATCTTTATTTAAAACCGTTTTTATAATTGTCCTTTTTTCTATAATTACAAGAATTATAGGATTTTTATTTAGAATTTATATTTCAAGAGCCATAGGTTCAGAAGCACTAGGTCAGTATCAAGTAAGTTTTTCTGTATTTATGGTTTTACTAACAATAGTTGCGAGTGGATTGCCATTTATTGTCAGCCGTTTGACGGCTGGTTATAGAGCAACAAACGATAAGACCTCTGAAAGAAAAATGGTTACAGCAAGTGTTGTCATAGGTATCGTTTTAAGTTTTATTTTATGCGGATTAGTGTTTATTTTTATACCTGTTTTAAAACATATTTTTACAGATGATAAATGTATAACTATTTTACTTTTATTATTGCCTGCTCTTGTTTTTTCTGCAATTTATAGCACATTAAGAGGTAATATTTGGGGTCAAAACAAATACTTTGCATTATGTATTACAGAGCTTTTTGAACAAGTTGTTAGAGTTATACTATTTATAATTTTAATTAGCGGATTATTTGGTTTAACAGATGGTGCTTATGTTGCAGCGGTATCTATGTCAATTGCTTGCCTACTTTCAAGCGTGCTTGTAATTATTATATTTTTTGCAATTGGAGGCAAATTCCAAAAAACAAAAGATAAAAGCGTATATAAAAATTTAATAAAACAATCATCCACCATAACTGGCGTAAGAATTGCCGGAAGTTTGGTGCAACCGATTATAGCACTAATAGTTCCATTAAGATTAGTTGCGGCAGGCTTTACTTCTGCACAAGCATTAAGTTTATTTGGCACAGCAATGGGAATGACAATTCCTTTTTTGTATATTCCTTCAACAATAATTGGTTCTCTTTCTACGGCACTTGTTCCTGACCTTTCATTTGCACTTGTCAAACAGGATATGACTTATATTAAAACCCGAGTTGTTTCAGCGATTAAATTTACCATTTTTATTTCTGTTATGTTTATCCCATTATATATTGGTGCAGGCGAAGTAATTGGTTTGTTTTTCTATGACAACTCTTTAAGTGGCATACTTTTATCTCAGTCGGCTTGGATAATTCTACCGCTTGGGTTAACAAATGTTACTTCTTCACTATTAAATTCTTTAGGATATGAAGTAAAATCAATGAAAAATTATGTTTTGGGCGCTATTCTTTTGATTTTATCAATTTGGTTTTTACCAATGTTTTTAGGAATAAATGCACTTATTTGGGGTTTTGGAGGATTATTTTTAACAACAAGTTTTTTAAATATAAGAATGTTACATAAAGTTATTGGAGAAAAATTACAAATAAGCAAATTCTTATGGCTATCTGTTACATTTATAATTCCTTCCGCTAGTATATGTTCTTTACTTTGCAATCTTTTAACAAACATAATGACAAAATTTTTCGCTCTTGCAATATCTTGCTCAATAGGTTCATTATTTTATATCCTATTATGCTTTATATTTAATTTAATTGAAGTAAATACTATTTCCGTTTGGATTAAATCAAAACTAAATAAAAAATTATTTAAAAAGAAGAAAAAAAGAAAAGCTTTTTAATTTTGAAGCGAACCTCCTAATATTGGGGTTCTTTTTTTTAATTTTTAGTAAGTTTAATTTATTTGGTTAAATAAGAATTATTTTAAGTTTAAACTCATTTATTTAGTCAAAAATATTAATATGATTACAATTATTATTAGAGTTTTATTGATTTATGTTTTAATTCTTTTTGTTTTTAGACTTATGGGAAAACGTCAATTAGGTCAAATGCAACCTTTTGAATTGGTTTTGACATTGATAATAGCGGACCTTGCAACCATCCCAATGGCAGAAATGAGTGTGCCACTTTTAAATGGTGTTGTACCGCTTTTAACATTAGTTGTTTTTCACTTTGTAATTACCAGTTTAACAAGAGCTAGTACAGGGTTTAGTAATTTCATAAGTGGTAAGCCTGTAATTGTAATTGATCAAACAGGAATAAATTATGAATCATTAAAAAAATTAAACATAACTATAGACGATTTATTTGAAGCAATTAGAGAATCTGGCTATTTTAGTTTTAGCGAAGTTCTATATGCCATTATGGAAACCAATGGCAAAGTAAGTGTTATGCCAAAACCAGAAAATTCGCCAGTTACCAATGGCGATATGAAAATAAAAAAAGAAGAAGATACTCTTCCTCTTACAATAATCTCTGAAGGTTCATATATGAAAGAAAACTTGAAAATGAGCGATAAGTCCAAGGAATATTTTAATGATATATTAAAGAAACAAAATGTTAAATCTATAAAACAAGTTTTAGTTTTAACAATCACAAAACAAGGTGAAATATTTTTTCAAGAGAAGAATAAACCTTGCAAAATTATAGATGCTAATTAAAGGAGCATTGTAGTGAAAAGACTTTTAAGTATTATAATTATTTCAATTTTTTTAATAGGCGTTTGTGTCACTGAAGAAATTATTGTACGAAAGACACTTACAGAAATCAACAGTCAAGGCAATGAATTATACTCTCTTGCACTAACAACAGAAAATTTAAACACTGAAGAAATAATAACTAAAACTAGAGTGTTAAAAAATTTTTGGATAAAATATGAAGATGCATTATGTTTTTTTGTTAATCATAAAGATATGACAGATATGGGGAATGAAATAATGCGTATGATTTCATATGCAAAAAACAATATAAAAGAAGAATATACCACAAGTTTAGAACTTGTACTTTTTTACAGTTCTGCCTATAGTCACATTATGGGTGTAAGTTTTGAAAACATTTTCTAACAATAAATATTTGTTAAATTGAAAAATATTTAGTTTAGAAATTCTTTAAAATAGCCTTATAGAGATAATTATTAAAACAGCCACAATCAAAAGCAAAGACCATATAATTATTTTGTTTTTAATTTTTTCCTTTTTGTTTAGGTATGTTTCTTTATCTTCTTCACTTAAAAATTCTTTTTGTTCCTTTTCATTTTTTAAATCTTTATTGTTGGTTTGTTTTTTTCTACTTGCAAAATTTTTTAAATCAGATTTTAATCCTTTAAAAAAACTTCCGATTTTTTTACCAAAGTCTTTTAAGATGTTTGCATCTTCGGTTTCGTTGTTTTTTATTGCTTCTTCATTTGAATTTTCATTAAAATTATTGGTTAAATCATAAACCCTTCTTTGCTCTTCATCTTTTAGTATATTATATGCCTCATTTATTTCCGCTGTTTTTTCTAATGCAAAATTCTTATCACCCTCATACACATCTGGGTGATATTTTTTCATTTTTCTTAAGTATGCCTTTTTTATCTCTTCATAACTTGCGTTTACTTCCACGCCAATTATTTCATAATAATTTTTCATATTTTTAATAAACAATATCACAAAAATAAAAAAGTGTCAAATATTGCAATATCCAATATTGCAATATTTGACACAAATAAATTAATAAATTTATAAATAAATTAAAATAAATGCTTTTTTATCAATATTAAATTAATTTTTTTTAATTAATTTTTTAATATTTTTTTTAAATAAATGCCCGTATAACTATTTTCTATTTCTGCCACTTCACTAGGTGTGCCTTTTGCAATAATTTCACCACCTTTATCGCCACCTTCAGGGCCTAAGTCAATGATATAATCAACAGATTTAATTACATCCAAATTATGTTCAATAACAACAACTGTATTTCCACTTCCAACCAATCTTTGCAAAATTGCAATTAATTTTTTAACATCATAACTATGAAGTCCCGTTGTAGGTTCATCCAAAATATAAATAGTTTTACCAGTAGATTTTTTAGCAAGTTCAGTTGCAAGTTTAACACGTTGTGCTTCACCACCGGAAAGTTCAGTTGCAGATTGTCCCAGTTTAATATAGCCTAAACCAACATCATAAAGTGCTTGAATTTTTGAAACAATGCTAGGTATATTTTCAAAAAATTTAAGTGCTTCTTCCACTGTCATATCTAAAACGTCAGAAATACTTTTGTCTTTATATTTAACATCAAGTGTTTCCCTATTGTATCTTGTGCCTTTACAAACCTCACAAGGGATTGTAATATCTGGCAAAAAGTACATTTCAATATTTTTTACACCAGCACCATCACAGGCTTCACATCTACCGCCAGCCACATTAAAACTGAATCTTCCAGCCTCAAATCCACGCATTTTTGCATCTTTTGTGCTTGCAAATAGTTCCCTAATGGCAGTCCAAACACCCGTGTAGGTTGCTGGATTAGAACGAGGTGTTTTCCCAATTGGAGCTTGGTCAATGCAAATAACTTTATCAAATTGTTCTATTCCTTCAATTTTGCTGAAATTACCTAAGGAGAGTTGTGCTCTGTTTAAGTTATTTGCCAAATAAGGATATAAAATGCCATTAATCAAACTACTTTTCCCACTACCACTGACACCAGTAATTGACACAAAAACACCTGTTGGAATTTCAACGTTAATATTTTTTAAATTATTTTGTTTTGCACCAATAATTTTTAGCCAACCTTTAGGTTTTCGCCTTTCTTTAGGTATTTCTATTTTTTCTTCGCCACTTAAAAATTTTCCAGTTATTGAATCCTTGCAATTTTCAATGTCTTTAACACTGCCCTGTGCGACAATTTTCCCGCCATGCACACCAGCCTTTGGTCCAATGTCGACAATATAATCAGCACTTTTTATAGTGTCCTCATCATGTTCAACCACAATCAATGTGTTGCCCAAATCTCTTAATTTTTTTAGTGTTGCCAATAGTTTATCATTATCCCTTTGGTGAAGACCAATACTTGGTTCATCTAATATATAAACCACTCCCATAAGACCACTGCCAATTTGGGTTGCAAGTCTAATTCTCTGACTTTCACCACCGCTTAAACTTTCTGCACTTCGATTCAATGTTAAATAATTCAAACCAACATCGTACAAAAATTGAAGTCTTGCGTTAATTTCTTTTAAAATATTTTCTGCAATTTTTTCATCAGTTTTATTAAATTTTATGGTTTTTACGTATTCTTTTAAACCATCAACTGACATATCACACATTTGTGTAATGTCTTTTCCATCAATCTTCACGCAAAGTGCACTTTTGTTTAATCTCTTTCCTCCACAAACCCTACACTTTTGTTCTTTTATAAATTTAGAAATTTCAAATTTAATATAGTCGCTAGAACTTTCTCTATATCTTCTTGATAAATTATTGATTATTCCTTCAAAACTAGAATTTATTTGCCCTGAAAATCTACTTGATTGCATTTCCATAGACAACTTTTCACCTTGATTTCCATATAGCAAAATGTTTAACTGTTCTTTTGGCAAATCTTTAACAGGAGTATTTAAATCAATTCCATAATTTTTTGAAAGCATATTGAAATACACACTAGCCATTGTGCCAGCACTTCCACTCCAGCCTGTAATATTAAAAGCACCTTGTTTAATGCTAAGATTAGAATTTTTTAAAACTAGACTTTCATCAATGTCTTCAGTGTATCCAAGTCCAGTACAATTTGGGCAGGCACCATATGGATTGTTAAAAGAAAAAAGTCTAGGTGTAATTTCACTTACCACATACCCACAATAAGGACAAGCATAATTGGTACTAAATAACTTTTGGTTTAAACTAGATGCATCTGTTATTACAACCAATCCATCGGCCAAATTTAAAGCGGTTTCAATACTTTCAGTAAGCCTTGATTTAACATCTTCTTTAATAGACAATCTATCAACAACAACTGAAATATCGTGTTTTTTATTTTTTTCTAATTCAAAATTTTCATCTAAGGAATAAATGGTTCCATCAATAGAAACACGAGCATAGCCCGACTTTTTAAATCCTTCAATTAATTTTTCATAAGTGCCTTTTTTCCCACGAACAACAGGTGCTTCTATATATATTTTTGTACCCTCGCCCAATTCATAAACTTGGTCAACTATTTGGTCAATAGATTGTTTTTTTATTTCCTTATCACAATTTGGACACATTGGCTTGCCAACACGAGAAAATAAGAGTCTAAAATAGTCATATATTTCAGTTACTGTTCCAACTGTAGAACGAGGATTATGATTGGTTGTTTTTTGGTCTATTGAAATCGCTGGACTCAACCCTTCAATACTTTCCACATCAGGTTTTTGTGCTTGCCCTAAAAACATTCTCGCATAAGATGACAAAGATTCAATATATCTTCTTTGCCCTTCTGCAAAAATTGTTTTAAATGCAAGTGTACTTTTACCGCTTCCGCTAACACCTGTAAACACAACTAATTTATTTCTAGGGAACTTAACGCTAACATTTTTTAAATTGTTTTCTTTGGCTCCCTTAACTACAATATAATTTTCCATATCATTTACCTCAAGGCAAAACTTTGCATTTCCTTTAAAAATTTACTTTTTAATTTAATTTCCCGCAAAATGGCTGTTTCTACTAAAAAGTACAAAAATTTTAACTGTGCTTTTATAACACAAAATTGTTTTTTAATAATTTTCTTTTTTTAATTTTTACCATAATTAAGTATACCACTTTATTGTAAAATCTAAAATAGATTTTTTAAAAAATGCAAAAAAAGCAAGTAAACAAATCACTTGCTTTTTGCTCTAGGAATAAGAAATTATTAATCATTTTTTTCTTTTCCATACATAATTTGTGTAAAAATTGTAAAAATATTCATAAAATTATAATTTTTTAACCAAATTTTTTATTTTTTTAGTAATATTGCTAATAGTAAATCCAAAATGTTTATCCAAATCCTGTTCATTTGCACTTACACCAAATTGATTAACGCCAACAAATAAATCGTTATCGCTTAAATATTTGTACCACGAATTATCATTTGATGCTTCAATGACAACCTTGTGTTTTGAACCTTCAAGAACGGATTTTTTATAACTTTCCGATTGTTTATCAAATATATTCAAACAAGGGAAAGAACAAACTTCGCATTTTATTCCTTGTTGTTTTAGTTCTTTTGCTACATCAAGAGCTAAACTTACTTCGCTTCCACTTGAAAGAATTGTAACATCACCTTTTGTCCCAGAAAGAACATAGCCACCTTTTAATATGTTTTTTGCACCAAGAGTTACACAATTTAAATTTTGCCTTGTTAACGCAAATGCACTTGGCATTTCATATGATAATGCCAATTTATAACAATTTAAAAGTTCATTTGTGTCAGCTGGCCTAAATACGTTTAAATTAGGAATTAATCTTAGTTGTCCAAGTTGTTCAATAGGTTGATGAGTAGGTCCATCTTCTCCAATCTTATAACTATCGTGTGAAAAGAGATAAAGAACAGGCAAACTCATTAAAGCGCTCATTCTAATTGGTGGCAACATATAGTTTGAAAAAGCCAAAAATGTTGAACAAAATACGGGTCCTTTCAAATATAAACTTAACCCATTGCAAATTGCCCCCATTGCATGCTCACGTATTCCAAAATGTATATTCTTTCCTCTTTGATTTGTAAAACTGTAATCTCCCGCTTCTTGTACATACGCTTTAACTGAAGGAGCAAGGTCAGCAGTTCCGCCTACAAAACGTGGAAGTTTATTCATTAATTCTTTTAAAATAAGGCCACTGGCTTCTCTACTACTTAAACTCTCCTCTAAAATGTCATTTTTTAAAAGTTTTAAAACATCTATTTCTTTTTCGCCTATAAAACTTTCAAATTGCCTACAAAGTTCTGGATGCGTTTGTTCATAAAGGCAATACATACGTTTCCATTTTTCAAGATATATTTTGTTGTATCTAACTGATCTAAAGCAATAGTCTTTTACTTCTTTTGAAAATTTTGTGAAGTTAGGCATTAAAAGGTCATTTTTGTATTCAATAAGTTCCTTGTCAGAAAGAGGTAAACCATGAATTTTTTCACTTCCTTCATAAGCAGTTCCATAACCTATTGTTGTGTTAAAGATTATAATTGTAGGTTTAGATGAATGTTTAGCTTTTGCAATTGCTCTTGTGCAATTAAAATAACTATTGGCGTTTTTTACTTTTATAACATTCCAATTCATTGCTTTAAACTTTTTAGCAACATTTTCTGTATTTGAAATTGAAAGTTTTCCGTCAATTGTAATATTGTTTGCATCATAAAGTAAAATTAATTTTTTTAACTTTAAAGTGCCTGCCAAACTGCATGCTTCTTGTGCGACACCTTCTTGCAAACAACCATCACCACAATAACAATATGTGAAACTGTCAATGATGTTTGCTTTTTGAGCATTAAATCTCGCCCCGACCATTGTTTGCCCAATAGCCATACCAACTGCATTTGCGACTCCTTGACCTAAAGGCCCAGTACTAGCCTCAACAAACTTAGTTTTTTTGTATTCTGGATGTCCAGGTGTGTTTGACCCATATTTTCTAAACTTTTCTAAATCTTCGTCACTTACACCCATACTAAATAAGTTTAATAAACTATAATATAATGCACTTACGTGTCCAGCGGACAAAACAAATCTGTCACGTGCAAAAAATTCACTATCATTGGGATTATAAAAATAATGGTCTTTAAACAAAGCAAATAAAATAGGCACAGCTCCTACACTAGACCCAGTGTGTCCGGATTTTGCGTGTGAAATTATACTTGCACTCATTAGCCTTAATTCGTTTATACATTTTTGATTTATATTCATAGTTCTCTCCAATTAAAATTTAATAACATCTTTCACAAAAATAAAGATGTTCTTATTATCGGAAGTTTTGTCTGGAATTGACACAGTCATTTTCAAGCAAAACTATTGTCCATTCAAACGAGGAAGCGCAAAATTTCATTTTTGCAAACGCGTTAGCATAAATTTTGAACTCTTTTCAAAATTTGCTTCCTATAGTTTGAATTTAAACACATTTAGCACAAATTTTGCATATATTTTAAAAGTGCATCCTTTAAAATATATATGAAAGCATTTAAATCTTCTCCACTATAATTTACAAAAAGGTCAGCTTTTGATTTAATTTCTTTAGTTAATTCCTTATAAGTTAACAATTGAACTTCTATTTTTTGCGTAGTAGGATAATTATCATTTAATTTTGTCAATATCGCTTTAGGGATGTCAACAAAAACTATTGTAGCTGATTGTTTTAATTTTTGCCAAATTTCATTATTTAATAATAAATCATAAGGACAATTTATAATTGTATTTTCATAAGTGCTTGCACTAAATACAAGTTTTTTAATCTGTTTATTGTAATAATCATAGCCTACCTTTGAAATAGTATCTTCCTCGTCTTTAAAATTATACCTTATTAAATCCTCAATGTCTAGATAGAACATATCTAAACTAGCAGATAAATTATCTGCCATTTTTTTAACAAAAATATAATCAAGTCCAACTAGGACAATATTACTCTTCATATGTATATAATATCAAAAAATAAAAAATTAATCAAAAAAATTCCAGTAGTAAAACTGGAATTTTATTTGTCAAATTTTGTATTAACCTTTGTAAAGTTTATCCATTTTCTTTTTAGAAATTATGAAGTAAACTATAACACCTGCTAAAACAACAACTGAAGCAACAATTAATACTGTTCCAATTATTTCAGTGCTTGTTTTTGCCTCTTTTGAACTATCTTGAATTGAGAAAGTTTTAGTAACTGTTGTTGACCAACCCGCTTCATCAGTAACTGTAAATTCAAGAGAATACTCACCAGCATCTTCTAAATTAAATATATATTTAGTTTCTGAATCATCACCAGTATTTGTGTTTTTAATTACAGTACCATTAAGAGTTAATTTAACTTTTACATCATTTTTTGATATACCATCTTTGTTGTCTTTAACTGTTATATAATTTTTAGTATCAGCAAGGTCAATTGTTAAAGTTTGTCCAGCTTTATAAGTAGTGTTAACAATTTCATCTTTAACAGTTAATGTTGGAGGAATTAAGTCCCCAATTTTAATTGAGAAAGTTTTTGTTGTAGCATTGCCATTTTTATCATAAGCAGTGTAAATGATGTTATATTCTGCATCATAATCAAATGTGTAGAACATAGTTTGATTTGTTTCACCAGCAAGACCTCTATTGTACTTTTCAACCATATCTTTGTATTTGATTTTTGTTGAAGTGCTGTACTTAGAGCCACTTGTAGTTTTAATTTCAATCATTGATTTTTCAACATCTATACCAGATAAATCACTAGCAGAGAATTTTGGAATTAAAATAGTTGTACCTTTTTCGTAAGCAGGTAAAATACTTTGTTTTGTTTTATCAGTTTCTGTAGCATTAGGTGCTTTAACTGCTTCAGTTTCCCAGTTTACATTGATTTCTGGACCAACCTCATCTTTTACATTGAATTTTAATGTGATTGATTGGTCAGTTACAATATCATTAATATTTGATTTATTATACATTACATATTTAATTTCATATTCACCAATTGCCAATGGTCTAAATTCACTATTAGACAATTCATAGTCGCCAGCAGCTTTAGTACACATTACATAATAATCGTACTTATCACTGTTTGTACCTGTGATTGTTGCCGCATATAATTTATATTTATCACCAAGTGAAATAGTTTCTAATTCATCATTAGGTAAATTAGCAAAACGTAAATTTCCTGCATAACCAGCATCTGTAACTGTATACTTTAAGAATTTGATTGTTGTATTTCCAGCAGCATCTGTAACCCTAACACTTACTAAATATTCACCTGCCTTGCTTGCAACAAATTTAGTGTTAGAATAAATGAAATATCCACCAACTTTAAAAGAACAAGGATCATTTGCAGGAACATCAGTAACATTGCCATCTGCATCTGTACATTTAATTGAAACTCTTGCATTTAAAGAATCCACTGAATCAGTTCCATCAGTAAATTTCATTGTTGGAATAGTGATAATTTTATTTTGAACATAAGAATATGAATAGCCTGCATCATCAATTTCAACAATTTTTGGAACAGAAGTGCCCAAAATTTCTGATTTTAAAACAATTTCTCTTTTTTCAATTGTTTCTTTTCCGCCGTCATTTATGGCTTTAGCATAAATAGTAACTTTTTCGGCATTAGTAGGAGCTTGTTTAGTGTTTATTGTATATTTATCATTAGAATCAAGTTCTAATGTTTGTTTGTCGCCTTCTACGCCACCAACTGTGTAAGTATAGTAAACACTTGTGTCTAATCTTTCGTCTTTTTCATCGGTAAAAGTAACTTTACTAAATTCAATCTTTTCACCAAGGTCAACTGAAGAATAGAAAGTGTCATTGAATGTTACAGTTGGTTTAATTTCTTTTAATGTTGTACTATCAGTCCAGTCAAAATTGCTTTGGATTGTAAATTTATATCCAACTTGAGCAGTTTTGCCATTTGCATCTGTTACAATATAGTAAACATAATAGTAACCGTCTGATAATTTTTTATCAACAACAATATTTTTTGTTGAATCAAGTTCAGGCGCTGTTTCACTATGGTTAAACACAAGGTTTTTACCAGCATCTTCTTTATTATTGTTAGAGTAAACAACTTGACCAGATGAGTTTTCAATTTTTCTTTCAAAAGTAAAGCCTGAATAATTAAATGTTCCAAGGTCTTGTCCATAAATTGCTTTAATTACAACATCTTCTGTGCCAAACATAGATTTTAAATCATATGCTTTATCAACAACCTTGTCAGCATCAACAACTTTGCCGTCTTGAACTGTATATGCGTCCACAACAAGTGGAGTTGGATTTTCAGTGTCAACAACATTTGTAATGTTAAATTGAGTTTCTTTTTTATTACCCAAAGCATCTTCAACGGTGTATTCTACTCTGTAATATGCACCAATTTCATCTGCAGTGAATTCATAAACCCCTTTATCATTTTTTGTGATAATTTTTTTGTCTGTTCCTTCAATAACATCTGTTTCATTAATAAGTGTTCTTTGTTCGCCTTTATTTTTGTAAACTTTTACAGTAAAGAAAGTAGGCACAACTTCTGAACCATTTTTTGCTGTGATTGTTGGGAGTTCAACTGTTTTTCCTATGTTTACAGTTGTAGGAAGTTCACTTCCGTAAACTAATGTTAAATCATATTTATTATTGTAAACATCTTCAGTTACGGCTCTAAATTCAGTTGAAGTTTCACACAAATACTCGCCTTTTTCTTCACCTTTTTTGCTATATACTTTATAAGTTACAATATAATTGCCTTCTTGAATAGCGTTGGTGTCGTCAAAAACAACAGTTTTAGTACTAGAAATATCAACTGTACTAAAATCAGGTTTAGTAAGTTTAATTTCAACAATTAAATTGTTTTGATCAACAACATCTCCATTTTCATCAATAACTTCAAAAGTAGGCACATTGAAAACTTTAGTGAATGCAGTGCCATCTTCGTTTTTGATTGCAACTTTTTTAGGCAACAAATTTGAAGTGTTTTCTCTTAAAGAAACACTATAATTAGATGTTTCTACTTCAAAAGTAACTTCGCCTTTATAATCACCTTGTTCATATGCAATAGTATATGTTCCAATAGAATCAACATCAAAGCCATTAGAAGTTATTCTTGCATCATTTTGGTCAAAAGTTTCGCCTATAGGAGTTGTTACTTTGAACTGAGTGATTGCAGTAGTTGTTCCTGCATCATTTACAAATTCAACAGTAGGTAATTCAAATCTACCATATAAACTAACAACTTTTTTATATTTAGAGATGTTTAAAGTGTTGCGTTCTGCCAACACAGATGGCTCAGCGAATACAGAACTACTATTGTTATTTAAACTTGTTTTTGTTAAAGAAAGAGATGTTGTACTTGCAATTCCTGCAGTTGTTGCTACTGCTAATACGGCTGCTGCTGTTCTCTTTATTGATTTTTTCATATTGTTCTCCTAAGAAAATATTTTTTAAACGACATAAGTTTATTTTAGCATAAAGACACTACTTGTGGCATTTGTCAACATCAACATAATTTTATAAACTAAGATGCCGTTATTTTTTACGGATTTGCATATTGCAAACTGATTTGTTAATATAATAACAAATTAACATCACATAGTTTATACTATAACAAATTAAATGTCAACGAATTTAAACCACTTTAATTTACTTTGCATTATTTGTTTTAGGCAACTTTAAAGAAATTAAAAAACAACAAAGTAAATAAGAAAAAAACTGTTTTAAAACAACATTAAAATACATAACCCCCTTATCTCGTCAAAAATATTGTGTGAAAAAAGACTATTGTTATGTTAAGATATTTTGTCGTTTTTGCACTATTTTTACAGAAAAAAACAAAAAAAACAAAGCAAAATTTCCTTTTAGAGATTTTGCTTTGACTAAAAAACAAAAATTTTAAGATAACTTCATTATTTTTTAAATTTTTATTAAAAATGCATTTATAACTAAATAATTTTTTCACAATCGTATTTTGTAATTATTTTCTCATTGCTTTAAACAATATCCATTAATCTCTATTTATACTTTATACAATATTCCTTCAAGCAATTTAATTCTTTTTCAAATTCAAATCTTGTAAATACTGTTTCAGTTTTGTTAACCTCTCCCATTGCATGCAAAATATATTTGTCACCAACTTTTTTTAATGAATCAACATATAACGGATTTTGTAATAAGCTTATATATAATTCATCAACTAATAATTCATAATCGTCACTATCTCTCAAATATGGTATACCCATAAAAAATATCTTACCATCATCTTTCCAGTTATAATCTTGTGCGGATTTTATATTATTAGAATCCAATCCGCTTAATTTAAATACTTCTCTTTGTGCTTTTTTATTTTTAAATTTAATGCCTTGAAAAAAACTTTCAATGGAATGAAGTTTATAACCCCTGAAATAAAACTCATAAGGAAACAAATTAGACAACACTTTAGGAAGAGAATCATGTAATTTATAACCCACATTTACAAAATTTTCACTTTCCCCAATAAAATCATTATCTTTATTTTCTCTAATACAAACCCCATCACAAAATAAAGCACTATTTTTTTTCTATTATTTCTTTTTGATTAAACTTGTATTGTTTTTTAAAATTTTCAAATCTTTTTAATTCTTTTTTAATTTTGATTTCTTTAATAAAATTTTTCATAAAACACCTTTATTTAGATATATCACAAATTTCAATTCAATGCAACATACTTTAATGTTTGTTAAAACTTAAAACAAATCTGCATATCACTTGTCAATACTAAAAACAAGGCAAAATTTAATCAAATTTTGCCTTGTTTTTGTATAATCATATAGAAATTTTTATACTTCAATTTTTTACAATTAATTTTAATATGTACTTAAATGTTAGCCTCTGCAACCACAACCATCATTGCAGCCACAGCAAGAAGAAAGTAAATAAATAAGCAAGAATATTTTTACTAAGTCACTATTAAATATGTCGCAAATGTTAAAATTGCATCCGCATTGAGAAATTAATATGTATAGTAATAACAATGTGCAACAATCCATTCCAGAGCCACATTTGTCGCCTCTGCCACCAAATAAATTATTAAAGAAATTCATTATCAAACACTCCCCTACTAAATTTTTAACCTTAATGCTATGCTTATCGCCGGCTAAAAGCATATCCATATGGAAAACATTTATACTTTTAAACTATGTGATATTAAAATTTGAACGTGTCAAATTTTAGATGCTAACCGCAACCCCACGATAAATCGTGGCATCACAGTTTGAATAAACATCAATTGCTGGCAAATATCCCTTCGGGCTGCTTGCCGACAACTTCCGATAATATAAACT
>CALBKX010000003.1 GCA_937895935.1 uncultured Clostridia bacterium | reverse complement strand
AGTTGCTGGCAAATATCCCTTCGGGCTGCTTGCCGACAACTTCCGATAATATAAATATTTTTTAAATCTTTTGTGCTTTTTTTATTTTTCGGTTGTTACATATCATACTATTTTGTTTTACAGAAAAGTGTTACAAACTAATTAAAAAAAATTTTCATGGGGAAACAAACCGAGCAGTAACATTAAAAATAACCGACACTTAAGTTTGTCTTAGCAAAGCTTAAAAACTATATAAAGCACAAAATTTTAATTTTTCAGGTGCTTTGGCACAAATTTTGAACTAGGTTCAAAATTTACTTCATATAGTTTATTATTTCTTTTTTTAATTTATCAATTCCTATATTCTTTTTTGCTGAAATAAACACACCATTTAAACTTTGTACGTTTTCAACCAAATCACATTTATTAAAAACTTTTATAACAGGAGCTTTTATATCATTTTGTTTTAATACATCTTCAACAGTTTTTATTTGGCTTAAATAGTCAGGATTAGATAAATCAATAACATGCAAAATCAAATTTGCATCTTTTGCCTCTTCCAGTGTTGAAGAAAAAGCATCCACCAAATTGTGTGGGAGTTTATTTATAAAACCAACAGTGTCAGTTAAAACAATTTGTTTACCATATTCTAAATAAACATTTCTGCTAGTTGTATCTAATGTTGCAAAAAGTTTATCGTCAGCATAAATGCCCGCTTTTGAAATTAAGTTCAACAAGGTACTTTTCCCAGCATTTGTATAACCTACAATAGAAACTTTAAATACCCCGTTTAAGTTTCTGTTCTTTTTTTGAACAACTCTGTTTTGTTTGATTTTTGCTATTTCTTTTTCGAGTTTTAAAATTTTATCTTGAGCAAGACGTCTATTTAATTCAAGTTTAGTTTCTCCGGGTCCTCTCATACCAACACCGCCTGAACCAAATCTCCCTTGCGAGCCTTGAATGCTACTGAGCCTTGGCAAATTATACTTGAGTTGGGCGAGTTCAACTTGAAGTTTGCCCTCGTTTGAAATTGCACGTTTTGCGAAGATATCCAAAATAAGAGTTATTCTATCAATTACCTTACAGCCTAAATATTCACTTAAATTTTTTGCTTGAGAGCCACTAAGTTCTGTGTCAAAAATAACCAAGTTTGCGTTTTGCTCTGTTATAAGATTTTTTACTTCTTCCACTTTCCCCTCACCAATTAAAGTTGCAGGGTTAACCTCTCTAATTAACTGATACGTACTACCTAACACAATAACACCCGCGGTTTCAGATAGCCTTTCCAATTCCTTTAGTTGAGAAACAACGTCTTCCTTATTGCTATAAATTATTCCAACCAAAACCGCTTTTTCTTGTTCTTTCTGTGTAGAATATGACATTTTTCACCTCTTGATAATAAAGATTATACAAAAAATGAAAAAGAGTCAATAACAATTAATAGAATAACAATTATTTTAGTTTCATTTAAAAGACATAAAGTTAACACTTTTTTACTAGCTAAAAGAAGATAGTGATGTTGCTTTTATCGGAAGTTGTCGGCAAGAGACAATTAAGTGGCATTTGCCAGCAACTGATGTTTATTTAAGGAACGAGAGAAAGTGTTTTTATGCTTACATAAACTAACACTTGAAATCGTGACGTATATATATTAATTAATCAGAAGTTTTGTCTGAATGCACCGAAGGTATATTCAAGCAAAACTGATGAATATATATTAGGAACGAGATAAAGTGTTTTTATACTTGCATAAACTAACACTTGAAATCATGACGTATATATATATTCAAACTGTGATGCCACAAGATTTTAAATACGCAAACTTTTTTGATTAACAAATTTTGATTATTTAGAACATTTATTTTCAAGTATGAAATATTAAATGGTATTTTTAATTTGTTTTCCGCTATTTACATTAATTAACATACTTTTTGACACATTTTTGGTTGTAATAAAACTAAAATACCAAAATTTTTGGTCGAACTCGTTTTTGCTTACAACTTTTAAATATCCTTCTGCATTAAATTTTCCATTACTATATTCATTTTTCAGTTCTTCTTTAAAAGTTTCAATTCCAATGTTTAAAGCATCCTCGTACTGAATTTTCCAATCTTTAGATACATTTATTAAATCACAATAATCATCTTGATTTTTCAAACTTAATTTTATAGCATTTTTTTCATTTACAATTTTTTCTATATCTATCATATATTTATTTTCAAAAGGACTTTTAAGCAAAACATATTCTTTTGTGTCGCCGTCAATATCTAAATTTACACAAATAGATAAATATGAATAAGTTTTTTTAAATTCTACACTTAAAACGCCACATTCTGTTTTTTTGGTGCTAACACCATCATAGGCAAAATTTTGCTCACGATAGCCACAAGATAAATCGGCGTAAAAAAGTTCAGTTTTACCCTCAAAATAATTTATTCTTAAATCTGACATGTTCTCCTTAACGAGATTACTTAAATTTTCACTACATCCAACAAATAAAACGCAACATAAAATTAAAACAGTAATGGTCGCAAATTTTAAATTAATAATTTTTTTCATATAGTAATTAATGCAAAAAATATATAATATATTTTGAGTTTTTTGTCTAAAATGGTAAAATATATCCAAGTTTAAAAAAAGAGGTAAAAAATGAAACTACAAGAACTATACGCAGATGCAATTAAAAGAGGTTATTCAATTGGTGCTTTCAACTTTGTTAATTTGGAAAGCCTAACCGCCATTTTGGATGGTGCTCAAAATTTAAACACACCAGTTATTGTCGCAGTAAGTGAAAGTGCTTTCAAGTATATGGGGGCAGAATTTTTAAAAGGTTTAATTGAGGGTGCCAGAAAAACATACACAATTCCATTTTTTGTACATCTTGACCATGGCAAAAGTTTAGAAATTTGCAAAAAAGCCATTGATTGCAATTTTGATTCTGTAATGATAGACGCATCAAGTTTGCCATTTGAGGAAAATGTTAAACTTACAAAATCGGTTGTTGACTATGCAAAACAATTTGATGTTCAAGTGGAAGGCGAACTTGGAAGGCTCAAAGGGGTGGAGGATACTGTTTCTTCAAACGAACACCTGTTTACTGATCCTAGTGAAGCTTTAACTTTTGTGAAACAAACAAATGTAGATTCACTTGCAATAGCCATTGGCACAAGTCACGGAGTTAATAAATTTTTAAAAGACGCTAAAATTAGAATAGATATATTACAAGAAATAGAAAAAACCATTCCAAACACACCGCTTGTTTTACACGGAGCTTCTAGCGTACCTCAAAAAATTAAAAGTGAGCTTGTGAAATTTGGTGCAGATTTAAAAAATGCTCAAGGTGTACCTGAAAATATTTTAACAGAGGTGTCAACTAAACATCATATCGTTAAGATAAATGTTGACAGCGATATTCGTATGACAACCACTCTCGCCGTTAGAAAATATTTAACTGAAAATCCAAGCGATATTGATGTAAGAAAATATTTATCTCAAGCAAAAAAAGATATAACCAAACTGATTGAACATAAAATCAAAGATGTATTTAAAACAAAACCTGTCAAATATTAATGATTTTAATTTTGATATTTTTATAAATTAAAAAATATTTTGTATTTTAATAAAAACAAAACATAGCCATTGAACGATTTGATTCAATGGCTATGTTTAATTAAAATATATTTTTTACATAAATTTAATATTTATTTTTTTAAGTTGTAATATACAGAAAAAAAATTAAATTTTACTCCTCAGATTCATCAATAATTTCTGTTTTTACTTCTTTTTTATTTTTTCTTTTGTTATGTTTTTTTGGCTCATCAGTTAATGGTAAAAATCCATAACCCATTGCCTCACTTATTGGAGTAGAATACATAAACGCATTTTTATCTATATTTGATACAATTTGTCTTAACTTGACTGCTTCGGCTCTTGTAACAACCGTCATCAAAACCCTGTGATCCTGTTTGGTATACATTCCTTCCGCTTCAAATCCAGTGACTCCGCGTCCTAAAGTTTGCATAATATCTGAACTAATTTGTTCGAAGTTTGGAGAAATTATATAGTATGCTCTAACTCCTTGCACACCTGCAACAATCACATCAGCTACTTTTGTCATAACCCAAATTGCTATAAGTGAATAAAGAGATAGCGTTAAATTTTTATAAGCAATAAAAGATAAAATTAAAACGATAGCGTCTACAATCAAAACCAAGTTCCCAACAGTCAAAAATTTAAATTTTTTACCAAGAATATTGGCTAGCATATCGCTTCCGCCCGTTGAACCGTGACCTCTAAAAACAAAACCAAGTCCAATTCCCATTAAAACCCCACCATAAATGGCACACAGGAGTAAGTCTGAAGAATCAAGTCCTAAATTGAAATTACAAATTTCCATAAAAACTGAATAACCAATAACACCTATTGCGGAGTTTATTGCAAAATTGATACCCATTTTCTTTAAAGAAAGAAAAAACAACACTCCATTTATTGCTAAATAAAAGATTGAAGCAGATATATGGACATTAAAGTTATCTGCAAGAACATTTGAAATAATGGCACAAAGGCCAGCAAACCCGCTTGGTGAAATCTTGTTTGCATTTAAAAACACATTAAAAGCGACGCCCATTAAAAAAGTACCTAAAATTACCAATAATGCGTCAAATATATATTTTAATATTTTTTTAGAATATATTTTTTCCATTTATAATCCTTTTATCTTTTTAAAGTGGTAGTGTAGATTTAGCAGTTAAAGATAAGTCTGCTGATTTCATACCGCCTAGTAGTTCATAATACGCCATTGAACCAATCATTGCTGCATTGTCGGTGCAATATTTTAATTCAGGCATAAAAAGTTTAAAGCCTAATTCTTCACTTTTCTTTGTTAACTCTTTTTTTAAGAATGAATTAGCGGAAACTCCGCCCGCAACAACCAACTTTTTAGAATTCAACGCCTTCATTGCTTTAAGAGTTTTGCTAGCAAGTTCATTTACAACAAAAGATTGAAAACTTGCAGATATATCGGGAATATTAATATCTTCTCCTTTTTGTTTCTTGTTATGAACATAGTTAATTACTGCAGTTTTAATTCCACTAAATGAAAAATTATAAGAGCCTGCCAAAATATTTTTATGAGCAAAGTTTATGTTTGGTTCTCCTTTTTTTGCATAATTGTCAATGCTAACTCCTCCAGGATAACAAAGTCCCATAACTCTAGCAACTTTATCAAAAGCCTCTCCAACCGCATCATCCACAGTTGAACCAATTTTGGTAAAATTTGTATAAGATTGAACATCTAAAATGGCAGTATGCCCACCACTAATAAGTAAGCAAGTAAATGGCGGTGTTAAATCATTATGAGAAATATAATTGCTTGCAATGTGCCCCTTAATATGGTTTATTGCAAGTAAAGGTTTTTTTAAAGCATAAGCAAGACCTTTTGCATAATTCACGCCAACAAGCAAAGCACCTAAAAGTCCAGCCCCATAAGTTACTGCAATTGCATCAATATCGTCAAAAGTTAAACTTGCTTGTTTTAAGGCTTCATTGCACACATTATCAATTGCTAATATGTGATTTCTTGACGCAACCTCAGGGACAACACCACCAAAACGTTTGTGTATTTCAATTTGAGTATCAATAACACAAGATAAAACTTTTCTACCATTCTCAACTATTGCAACACTTGTTTCATCACAAGACGATTCAATTGCTAGTATCTTTACACTAGATTTATTTTTTATTTCTTCTAATTTTTTATCCATTAAATCTATGTCCATAATTTAAACCTTTTTAATTTTAATTACAATTTATTTTTATCTCGATTTTACAAGATAATCATTGATAAATGGTTGTATATTGCCATTCATCACACTTTGTATATCACTTGATTCAAAATTTGTGCGATGATCTTTAACCATTGTGTATGGTTGAAATACATACGACCTTATTTGACTTCCCCATTCTATTTTTTTGATTTCACCACGTATACTATTGACCTTTTCCATCTCTTCTTCTTCCGCTTTTTGGGCAAGTTTGCTATAAAGCATTTTCATACACATTTCTCTGTTTTGAATTTGACTTCTTTCATTTTGACAACTAACAACAATTCCAGTTGGTAAATGTGTAATTCTAATAGCACTTTCTGTTTTGTTAACATGTTGTCCACCCGCACCTGAAGAACGATATGTGTCAATTTTTAAATCTTCCGCCCTTATTTCAATGTTTGGCATCTCTTCTAAAACTGGCATAACATCAAGGCTTGCAAAACTTGTATGTCTGCGAGCATTTGAATCGAAAGGGGAAATTCTAACAAGTCTATGAACGCCTTTTTCACATTTTAAATAACCATAAGCATTTTCCCCACAAACTTGAAAAGTGATTGATTTAAGACCTGCATCATCGCCGTCTAAACTATCTAAAATTTTTACTGTAAATCCTTGTTTATCAGCATACATGCTGTACATTCTAAAAAGCATACTGACCCAATCTTGAGCCTCAGTTCCACCTGCCCCAGCATGCAACGTCAAAATGGCATCACCACTATCATATTTTCCTGAAAGTAGTGTTTCAATTTTGACTTTAGTTATTCTATTTTCTAAATCATCAAGAGTATTAAGTAAAACTCGCTCCGTTTCTTCATCACTTTCAAGTTGTAAAAGTTCCAAAGCAGTTTCACTCTCTGCAATTTTATTTTCTATCTCTTTTATACTTTCCAATTTATTTTCATAAATTTTTAAATCTTTTCCTATTTTTTGAACTTTTGCTAAATTCTCATAAAAACTAGGGTTTAATTGTTCTTTTTTTAATTTATTTATCTCTTCTTGGATTTTACTAGAGTCAAAGACACTCCTTAACAAGACCAAATTGCATTTTCAAATCATCTAATTTTTTTATTTCATTTTCTAAAATAATCATAATTACTCCTATAATATTTTAATCTTTTTAAATTCAAACGACAAACAAAATTATTTACTAAAGCAAATTTTTGTAAATATCTGCACTTTTCATCAATAAAAATTAGGTCATATTTTTTATGTTGTTTGCCGATTTTTCATAAATAAAAAAGTATCCCCTTTAATAAAAGAGAATACTATAATTAACTCAAAAAAGTCAAACTAAACTATAATTAATTGATTTTTTGTGCTTTTGACAATTGTTTCAAGTTAAAATTAATTTTATCACTTTTTATTATTGCTTTAACAATTGTTTCAATTGTTGAACCTTTTGAATAATCAGTTTCAGCAATATAGTTTATTTTATTATTAAGCAAAAGCTCTTTTAAATATGCCTTATGTTCTTTGTTATCCTTTTTGTAAACACCAATAGCCTTTCCTCCACTTTTCATTACAAGTCGCATACAAGGTATATCTGTTTCACTATCGCCCAAGTATATCATATTTTCAAAAGGCACAAGTCTGCTTTCGTGGTCCAGCATTTCATTAATACTATCATCAGTTTCATCTAAACAACCTTTGTTAATCCTGTACAAAAATTGTGTTTTATTGGTGTAGTTTATTGAAAGTGCAGGCCAAATAGGTTCGCCGTTTTCATCGTATATGTACGAACACGCATATATTTTTTTAAAATATTTAGCAATTGAAGTACCCTCAATCATTTCTTTAATTCCAGAAGAAACTATATAGTGTTCAATATTAACTCCGAGTTCTTCACCATATTTATTAATTCTGTCAAACCAAGTATCAACCCCGTTAAAAAGTTTAATTGTTTTACCATATTCAATAAATTTTTCTTTAGTTAAAATAATTCCTTTTTTCCTAGCCTCTAAAACCATTGAATACATATTAGATAACATTTTGTCCGATTTATTTTTATTTATAAACTCCGCTTGATGCCCCCAAAACTCATTTGCAGTGTATCCTAAATCCTGAAAAAATTTAAATTCTTGCATATTTTTTGGTGAAAGAGTCATATCAAAATCATAGCAAATAGCAATAGTAGGTTTTTTCATATATTCTCCTTTATGCTTTAAGTATATATATATTAATCGAAAACCCAAAACGTGTCAATAAGCAAAAATTAATGAAAATTTTTATATTTTATATAAATTTAAATTTTTTGCTTTATATTATCGGAAGTTGTCGGCAAGCAGCCCGAAGGGATATTTGCCAGCAACTGATGGTTATTCAAACAGGAAGTGCAAAATTTTAATTTTGCAAATGCGGTAGCATTAATTTTGAACTTGTTTCAAGATTTACTTCCTATAGTTTAATTATCGG
>CALBKX010000002.1 GCA_937895935.1 uncultured Clostridia bacterium | reverse complement strand
TTGATTTATCAATGTGGTTGCGATTAGCAACTTAAAATTTGACTTGCTCAAATTTAACATCTTAGATTTTATTATCGGAAGTTGTCGGCAAGCAGCCCGAAGGGATATTTGCCAGCAACTGATGGTCATTCAATCTATGATGCATTGATTTATCAATGTGGTTGCGATTAGCAACTTAAAATTTGACTTGCTCAAATTTTAACATCATAGATTATAATATCTAATTAACCAAAAGTCAAGTATTTTGAGTTTTAACTTTAAATTGTGTCAAAAAAAATGTATTCAAACAAAAACATATTTTATTGTGTCAAAATGTCAATTACACTTTAAAATTTATATAAAAATGGGCCATAAATTTGATTACTCAAATATTTTGCAATGTTCAACTTCATTTTTCGATTTTTTTCAATTTTTTAATAAAAATTTTGATTAGATTTATTAATACAACACAAAATATCTAAATTTATTGTAATTTTGTTTAATTTTTCATAAATAATTGGAGAAATATTTAAATGGTTTGATAATGGAGTCATATTGATTAGTTCTTTTTTTGTTTGTTCGTCTAACTCAAAACATTTACTAACATTAGTTTTATCTAAAATATTAAAATTTTTTGAAATGTTATTAATTATATCTTCTTCCTTCTCATAATCATTTAAACAAAGTACATTTCTTAATTCCTTTAAATACTCTTTTGTTGGAATTATTTTGATTAAAATGCCGTTTTCTTTTAAAACTCTTTTTGTTTCAATTGAATTAAATGGTGATAAAAGATCAATGATACAATCAAAAGATTTATTTTTAAAAGGTAAATTGTACACATCTGCACAAATTGCTAATATATTATCTTTTAAGTAATCACTCGCAAGTTCTATTGCATTGTAGGACAAATCAACAGCGAAAACATTAAAATTTTCTTTCATTATTTGTTTTATATGTGAGCACTCTCCGCTTCCTAGATCTAACAAATTTATTTTTTTATTTTGATATTTATTATATATAATTTTATTTATTACATTATAAACATCATTATAAAAACCTTTTAAAATAAAGTTGCGTCTGTTTGTAAATAATTGCTTAGTGTAAATTTCATCTTGGCATTTTTTGTATTTTTTATGCAACAATAAAACACCCTTTCGAGAGATATCAAAAGAGTGATTATTATTGCATTTTACGCTTCCATTAGTCAAACTTACTTCATTTTTACAAATAGGACATTGTAAAATATTAATATTTTTTTCTAACAAATTTATAAATAATTCTTTTTTAGTTTTTAACATAATTTTTTTATATGATTTATTTTTTAAATCCATCTTTTAATGAGATTGTTGAATTAAAGATATAATTATTACTTGTAGAATCTTTATCCAAAGTGAAATATCCTTTTCTCATAAATTGGAATTTATCATAAGGTTTAGATTCTAGTAGGAATTTTTCTGCTATTCCTTTTGTTTCCACCATAGAGTTAGGCTCTAATATTTCATCAATTTCAACGCCTTGCTTTAATGCTTTTCCCGGCCAAATATATTCTTCTTTAGTTAGATTTTTAAAGTTTCTAATTGTACACTCAAACGCATTTTCTTTTGCAACAAAATGAATTGTTCCTTTAACTTTTATACCGCTGTTGTCTTGACCGCTTTTTGTTCCTGGGATATACTCGCATTTTAAATAATCAATTGAGCCATCATCTTTTAAAACAACATCATTACATTTAATAATATAGGCACCTTTTAATCTAACCATTCCACCAACAACCAATCTATTATATTTTGGTGGTGGATTAAGTGAAAAGTCCTCTTTTTCAATATATATTTCCCTTCCAAACAGCCCTTTATGTTTTCCAGCATTTTCATCATTTGGATTATTTTCTACCTCTATTGTTTCAGTTTTGCCTTCTTCATAGTTTTCAATAATAATTTTTAAAGGATCTAAAACTACCATTGCACGTGTTGCTATTTTATTTAAATCTTCCCTAATAAAGTGCTCCAACGAACTAAATGGAATTGTACTTTCGCTAGCAACCACACCTAAACTGCGGATAAAATTTTTAACGCCTTCCGCTGTGTAGCCACGTCTTTTCATTCCAACAATTGTTAAGAAACGTGGGTCATCCCAACCCATAACTTTTTTTGTTTCAACAAGCGCTTTTAAATAACGTTTTCCTAGTAAAACATTCTCCAAATTTAAAGGTGAAAATTCACGTTGTTTAGGTGGAAAAGGCTTTTTCCAGCCATGTTCGATAAACCATTCATAAAGTTCACGATGAACTCTAAAACTTGTATCACAGAGGCTATAAGTAACCCCCTCAAGAGCATCTTCCATTGGATGAGCAAAATCATAAATAGGATAAATACACCATTTATCGCCTGTTTTGTAGTGATGCTCACGAGATATTTTATACATAATTGGATCACGCATTAAAATGTTTGGATGAGCCATATCAATTTTTGCACGAAGAGTCAATGAACCATCAGGATGCTTTCTATCTTTCATCTCTCTAAATAGTTTTAAACTTTCTTCTTTTGGTCTATCTCTAAACGGACTGTTTTTCCCCGCTTCAGTCAATGTGCCTTTTAAGGACAATTGTTCTTCTTGTGAAAGTTCATCAACATAAGCATAGCCATCCATAATCATTTGCTCAGCAATTTCATAGATTTTATCAAAATATGCTTCGCTTGCATAAACTAATGCTTTTGGCACGTAACCCAACCATTTTAAATCCTCCAAGTAACTATCAGCAAACTCTCCTTGCTCTCTACTTGGATTTGTATCATCCATTCTAAGATAAGTATATCCGCCAAATTTTATTGCCGTGTCAAAATCAATCAACCAAGCTTTGCAATGGCCAATATGCCAATAACCACTTGGTTCAGGTGGACAACGAGTTATAACTTCTTTTGCTCTGCCGGCTTTTAAATCAGCAAGTATTTCATCTTCAATAAAATTTGAAGGTTCTATTTTATCTAAATCAACCATATTCAACCTCTAGTAATTCATCTTTGCGTTTTTGAAACACAATTGTTAAAATTTTATATATGCCTATTTTAAAAAGATTCCTAGTTATTGTCAACTGATTAATTGAATGAAATACAAAAAAACACCAAAAATTTAATTGGATTAAATTTTTAACATTCAATAAATTGAATGTAACTTTGTGAAAACACAAAGTGGTGTTTTTTTACCTATGCGAGCCACTCCGCCTTCTACTTTTAATATTATTTAAAAAGCCGATATATTTGAAATTACAAAAAATAATTATTTACAAATTTTGAAAAACAAAAATTATTCAAGCGTTTGATTAATATTAAAAAATTTTTTCCAACTATTGTTTAAATATTTTTTATAATTTTTTAAATTAATTTGATTAGGTTTTATTTTGTCTAAATCTTCCCACGCGATAGGCATTGAAATAGGCGCTTTTTTCCTAACACGCAGAGAGTAAGGACATACACAAGTTGATCCTTTTTTATTTCTCAAAAAATCAATAAAAATTTTATTTTTTCTATTTTCTTTACGTATATTTGTTGTAAATAAATCTGACCTTTTTTCTAATATTTTGGCGATATTTTCTGCAAATTTATTAAATTTGTTGTAATTTTTAATGTTTTTAAATGGAATAAAAATATGATAGCCTTTTCCACCGCTTGTTTTTAAAAATGATTTTAAATTTAATTCGTCTAATAAATTTTTTAGCAATAAAACGCCTTGTTTTAGTTTTGTAAAAGATATATGTTCGTCAGGATCTAAATCAAAAACCATTATATCTGGAGAATTAATTTTATCTACTTTACTAGCCCAAGTATGAAACTCAATTGTTCCCATTTGAATTTGTGAAATTAATTGTTTTGTGTTATTTAAATAAAAATACGGATTTGAAGAACCAATTTTAATTTTTTCTACATTGTCGTTTGGCATTGGATGTTTTTTAAAAAAACATTCTTCATATATTGAATTGTGGCACCTAATAACACTTATTGGTCTATTTTCCAAAAATTTCATAATTTTACATGAAATATCTTTATAATATTTAGCAACATCTAATTTAGTTATGTTTTCTTCCTTATAAATTACTCTATTTGGATTAGAAATATTTATGCCATTTACTTTATTTTCCACTTTGATCCTCTTTAATAACATCTATAGCTTTTTTATCTTCTCTAAGTCCAATAAAACTTGGCTGACGTAAAACGTTATCCTTGGTAAACTCTGCGAATTGTATTTCTGCCACGTAAATTGGTTTTATAAATATAGTATTTTTGGGAGCCTTATTTAGCACGCATTTCTTTATAATAATTTTGCTAAAAAGATTATTTAACTCGGATTTTGATTTTAAATCAAAACCCGTCCCAACTTTTCCTGCAAATATTAAATTAATCCCCGAATAATAACCAACTATTATGCTACTTAATTCTTGATTTTTTTTAGTTTTTGTATAACCACAAACAACAAATTCTTGTCTTTTATAACATTTTATTTTCAACCAATCACCATTCCTGTTTCCAACATAATCAGACAAAGCATTTTTAGCGATTATTCCCTCTAAGCCTTTTTCTTTAGCTAGATTAAAACACTCTTGACCTTTGTCAAATATATGTTCACTAAATATTAAATTGGAAGAGGCATTTGTTAAAGTATCTTTTAATAAATTTTTTCTTGCTATTTGTTTTTGCTGTCTTAAATCAAATTCATCAATTGCTAAAATATCAAATATTACATATGAAAAATTATTTTTTTGCTGTTTTATGCAATCCAAAAGCAAAGAAAAATCTGACCTTCCTTGTTGGTCAAAAACGACCATTTCACCATCTAAAATTACATTTAATAATTTAAATTGTTTTTCCAAGGATTGAACCACATTAGGAAATTTTTTTGTGTAGTCTTGTCCATTTCTTGTAATTAGTTTAACTTTCCCATTTTCTATTAATGCAACAATTCGGTAGCCATCATATTTAATTTCAAAGAGCCAATTATCTCCTTTAGGAATTTTATTAGACAATAATGCTTGTTGCACATCAAAGCTTTTAAAAGGTAATTTTTTATTTTTCTTTTTATTTAATATATACTCATTTTTACATTTTACTATAAACCAGTTTTTTTCATCTTTTTTTACTAAAGTCCATATTCCTTGAAATTTTTCTCCCAATAGATAAAATTTTAACTCACCAACATTTAATCCGTTAGAAAAATCGTTTATTGGCACATATGTTCCTTTATCAAAAATTTCAACAGCCCCTGCTCCGTATTGACCTTTTGGAATTGTACCTTCAAAATTAATATAGTCAACAGGGTGGTCCTCAACGTGAACTGCAAGTCTTTTTACTTTTGAGTTTGTTGATAAGTTTTTTGGAACAGCCCAACTTAGGAGTACTTTGTTGTACTCTAGCCTAAAATCATAATGCAAAACTCTTGCCTTATGTTTTTGAATAACAAAACGATAATTATTGCTTTTAGTTTTTTTACCCTTAGGCTCATTTGTCATGTTAAAGTCTCGTTTATTTTTATACTCTTGTAAATCCATGAGTTTTCTCCATTTAACTTACCAGTTTTATACCTTTATTTTTCTTTTTAGACTTTTCTTTAGTAGGTTTGGTATTTGCTTTAACACTCTTTTTAAGTGCATCCAAAAGATTAATTACTTTTTGTGGTTCTTGCTCGTATTTTGTTTCAACTATCTTTTTGCCAGATATTTTTTGTTTTATAGCTTTTTTAACTTTTGCATTATATTCGTCTTTGTATTTTTCAGGTTCAAATTTACTGCTCATATTATTAATCAAAGTCATTGCTAAATCTAATTCTGATTTATTAACTTTTTCTTTGTTTATTGCAGGACTATTTAAAATTTCTTCTTTAAAATACATTGTGTTTAAAACCATTTTACCATCTTTTGCTCTTAGCAAAATTAACGTGTCTTTTGTCCCTAAAACGGTTTTTGCTATGCCTGCTTTGTTTGACTTTTGCATAGCTGTTAAAAGTAAGTTAAAAGCCTTATCACTTCCGTTTGGACTAACATAATATGTTTTATCAAAATAAATAGGATCAACTTCGTTTAAATTAACAAAACTGTCAATTGTTATATTTTTGTCCTTTTTGGATTTTAACTTTTCAAACTCGTCTTCCGTAAAAATTACATACTTATTTTTTTTGTATTCATAACCTTTGACTATATTTTCATTTTTTACTTCCTTATTATCACAATCAACACAAGTTTTTTTATATTTGATTCTGCTCATCGTATTTTTATCTATCATATTAAATCCTAAATCATTTTCTTTGATACTAGGACTTAAACTAATTGGAATATATACAAGTCCAAACGAAATTGCTTTTTTTGTTGATGCCATAAAAAAATCTCCTTATTGCTAATATTTGCAAAAAAGAGATTTTTAACAAAATATTTATTAAAATCCTAAAATTAAAGTATCATTTGAAAAGTCATTGACTTCTTTTTTTTGCCACAACTGAGCCATAAAGTTTTATAATCTCATTTGCTGAAGCTTCATCAATTTTTTCATAAGACACTAAAACATTTCTTAAATCACGAGTATTACTTATATGTTCTACTTTGCTATTACTTTCATATGAAATATTTTTACACATTATGTTATAATCTTCAATGTATTTGTGTGAGATTTTATTTTTCAATAGCATTTTTGGCTTTTCTTGCATCCGCTAATTGCTGTTTTTGTATTGCTGTCTTTTTTTCAGCTCTTGAATATACGTTATAGTATCCAGTAAACATCTCTGGAAGCATTTTATATGTTGATATAATAATGTTTCTAGCCTTTTGCCCAACTTCACCCATTCTACAATTAACGTAGTGTATACTTGCATTATCTTTTTGTTTTTTTAACATACTTAACGCCATTGTAAGTTTTTCCAAATTCATACTTAATTCTGTATGGTATAAAACATTTGGTTCAAAATCCTTGTAAAACAACAATGATGCCATTTCTAAACTAGAACCTTTTGGATCCTCAATGTAATAATAATCTAAATTAAGATGTCTAAAAGCGGTTATTCTTGAACTAACATCATTTATTCCAAAACGTGATAATTCTCTTAAAATCTCATTAAATTTTAATTTATTTGCATTAATTAAGGCTTGTCTTTCAGAATCTCTAAAATCATTGTAAACAATAGGTTCACCTTTTGGATAAGTACCGTTAATTAGGGCTTTATCATATTTTTTTATAATCGGTTTTGTGCTTAAAACGGGAGATTTAAGTTCCATTTTAAATTCACCTTTTTTGCCAAATTTTAAATTTTGGAACTCTAGTGCTACACTTTGACCAGCTTCATAGCATACTCTTTGCATATCCTCAACAGTTGCCCTTGAACTTAATTTTACAATTTCTTCAATGGCTCTTCTTACTGCAATTGAGTTTGCTCTAAGTTCTAATGGACTCATAAAGTCTTGATATCTAGAACTTTCGTTTAAACCTATATCAGCAACAGAAGGTCTATGGATATATGCTGTTAAATCCCCCAAATTGTCCTCAAAACCATTATTTAAAGCGGAAATAACAAGTCCGTATAAATTGTTATTTAAATATCCAAAACTACTAATTGCACTTGAAAGCATTTTGATTTCTCTTGTATACATTTTTCTTTGCAATGCCCTTTGTGCATCAAAATAGCTTGTTAACTCATAACCTTTTGGCATAACCCCTCCATTAATTGTGATAATTATCTATTTTTGTTGATATATTTTAACATATTAAGTTTTAATTTGCAATAGGGTTTATAAAATAAAAAGCAACAATAGAATCACTTGAAGTGAAACAAAAATTCCAAAATAAAATATACTTGAGGTCAGATCTTAAAATTTTTTATTTTTCTAAAATTATGTTGCATTTTTAAAGATTTTAAAAAAATTTATTTGTCATTTTTAAAACTGTATTTTGACTTACAAAACGAGTAAAAAAGTATAAAATTTTATATTTCACGCTAACTATATACATTGATTTTGTGTGCTTTTTATTGCAAATTTTATAAATTTTTTTTACCGCTTTTTCTTTGTCCATTCTTAAGTGTTCTCTTTGATTTATTTTATTTACTGACTTCTCTATTCTTTGCCCATATTTATCGTTTGTTTTTAATGTTATATCCCTATTTTTACTAAAATTGGTTTTGATATCTCCCGGACATATACAAGTTACGTCAATTCCATAATTTTTAAGTTCCATTCTTAGCCCATAGGACAACATATTAACCGCTGATTTGCTTGCACAATACATTGATCTAAATGGCAAAGAGTACAATGCACACGCAGAAGAAATATTAATAATTCTTGCACCTTTTTGCATATATTTTAACGCTTCTTGACAACACCAAAGCGTTCCAAAATAATTCACATCAAAAATTTGTCTACTTTTTTCTTCGCTAGTTAGCTCAATTGCACCAAATACCCCATAACCGGCACAGTTTATTAAAATATCAATTTTGCCATATAAGTAAAATATTTTTACAAAAGCATTTTCAACTTGCTCTTTTTTTGATACATCAACTTTAAAATTGTTGTTATCCTCTTTGCATGAGCGAGATAAATTTATAACAATGTGACCGACTTTTTCATATAACATTTTTAATTCTTCACCTATACCGCTTGATGCACCAGTTATAACAACTATTTTTTCTTTATTTAATTTTTTCATATTTATAATATACCTTATTAATTAAAAAAAACAAAAACAAATGTAACAAAAAATTTGTTTAAAGTTAAATATTTGTTTATAATTTGTATATATGACCTTTTGTTTTAGTTGTTTTGCTCGTTATATTTACAAAAAAATTTGAAAATGTAAATCCGCTAAAATAAACATCATCATATTTTAAAATTAACATTTTTAAAAGGACAAGTATGAGAAAAATAACAGTAGATGGAAATACAGCAACTGCCCTTATTGCTTATGCAGTTAGTGAGGTTGCATCAATTTACCCAATCACCCCATCTTCTACAATGGCTGAACTTTGTAGTCAGTGGGCTGACGAAGGTAAAAAAAATATTTTTGGAAATCCAATGATAATAAAAGAGATGCAGTCGGAAGCAGGAGCGGCTGGTTCTTTGCACGGAAGTTTAACTTGTGGTGCTATATCCACAACATTTACTGCAAGTCAGGGACTTCTTTTAATGATACCTAATATGTATAAAATAGCTGGGGAATTATTGCCTTGCGTTTTTCATATATCGGCAAGGGCCATAGCCACTCATGCACTATCCATTTTTGGCGACCATAGCGATGTGATGGCGACAAGAGGTTCTGGGTTTGCTTTTTTGGCATCAAGCAATGTTCAAGAGTGTCACGATATGGCACTTGCTTCGTCTATTGCAACACTTGAATCTTCTATTCCTTTTATACACTTTTTTGATGGTTTTAGGACAAGTCATGAAATACAAAAAATTGAAGCAATTGATGAAGAAGATATTAAAAAAATTTATCCTTATAAAAAAATGGAAGAATTTAAAAAACGTGCTTTAGACCCTCTACATCCAAGACAACAAGGAACTGCACAAAATCCTGATATATTTTTCCAAAACCGCGAAGCTTGTAATCAAAAGTATTTTGATGTTTACGACAAAGTGTGTGACGCATTTAAAAAAATAGAAAGTATAACTTCAAGACACTATGAGCCTTTTGAATATTATGGAGATGAAAAAGCAGAAAGAATAATAGTAATTATGGGAAGTGGTAGTGAAACTGCCATACAAACCGCAAAAGAACTTGTAAAAAAAGGTGAAAAAGTTGGAGTTGTTCGAGTTAGATTATTCAGACCTTTTAATTACAAAGCACTTATAAACAAAATCCCCAAAACTGTAAAAAAGATAGCTGTACTCGATAGAACAAAAGAAAGTGGTGCACCTTGCGAACCTTTATGTGAAGATGTAACATTTGCAATTAAAAACGCATGTTTTGATGCAATTGTTGTGGGCGGAAGATATGGTTTAGGTAGCAAAGAGTTTAAACCTAATCACGTTTTTGCTGTGTTTGAAAATTTAAAACAGGACTCTCCCCTTACTAATTTTACAGTTGGCATTGACGATGATGTGACTCACCTTTCATTAAAAAACTATGATTTTTTCATTTCTAATAATGAAAAAGAATTTAAGTTTTTTGGTCTTGGCTCAGACGGAACAATTAGTGCTAATAAAAACACTATCAAAATTATTGGAGATGCAACCAACAAATACGTTCAAGGATATTTTGAATATGATAGTAAAAAATCAGGAAGTTTAACAACAAGTCATTTAAGAATAAGTGATGAAAAAATTTTAAGTCCTTACAGCCTTGAACACTCAGACATTATTGCTATTCATAATTTTAGTTTTGTAGGAAGATATGATTTAACACAATCATTAAAAAATAATGGGATTGTTATTTTAAATACAGTTTTAAATAAACAAGAAGTATTTAATTTTTTACCTCAAAAATTTATTGATGACTTAAAAAAGACAAATTCCAAACTTTATATTATAAATGCACAAAAAATCGCTGAAGAAGTTGGGCTTGGAAACAAAATTAATATAATTATGCAAACAGCGTTTTTTAAAATATCAAACATAATTGACTATTCTCTTGCTAAACAAAAAATGCAAGAAGCCATCAAAAAAACTTATGGCAAAAAAGGTGATGAAGTTGTAAACAAGAATTTAAAAGCGATTGATTTGGCAGAAAATGCACTTATTTTGTGTGAAATGAATAATGGTTCAAAAACTAATTATTTAGTTAAAGATACAGATGATAAGTATTATAACGAATTTATAAAACCAATTGAAAATTTAAGAGGAAATGACTTACCTGTTTCTAAGTTTAACGAAAGCGGATATGTTCCAACTGACACATCAAAATTTTTAAAAAGAGGAATCGCAAACCATTTACCTTGTTGGAAAAAAGAAAATTGTATTCAGTGTGGAATGTGTGTTGTAGCGTGTCCGCACAGTGTTTTAAATAGCAAACTTATTGACGAAAATGAATTGACAAATGTCCCAGAAAGTTTTGATACTGCCAATGCTTTTGGTGTGGACTACAAAAAATTTAAAGTCCAATTAAGCCCTCTGGACTGTACTGGTTGTGGAGTATGCACTAAAGTATGTCCCGCAAAAAATAAAGCCTTGGAAATGGTTGAAGCGAAAGAAATTTTGGATAAAGAACGACAAAATTATGAATTTTTTAAATCTCTACCATATGTAAAACCACCATTCTCTATTAATACACCAAAAGGTCTTCAATTTGAAAAGCCATATTTTGAATTTTGCGGTGCTTGTGCAGGATGTGGCGAAACACCATATATAAAAATAGCAAGCACACTGTTTGGTAATAATATGTTAATTGCTAACGCTACAGGTTGTTCATCAATTTATGGTGGCAATGCTCCTGTTTGCCCTTATTCAAAAGATAAAAATGGTTTTGGTCCAGCGTGGGCAAACTCGCTTTTTGAAGATAATGCTGAGTTTGGTTTAGGAATGAGTTTAGCAATTGAAAATAATAAATCCTCACTGCTTAGTGACGTGAATAAATATTTACCATTTTGCATAAATATGCAACTTGATGAATATTTACAAAAATGGGTAAATAATAATTTGGAAATTTCAAACAATGAAATTAATGACTTATTTAATTTGATTGAAATTGAAAAAAAGGATTTAATTAACAAAGGTTCAACTAATGAATTAGCGCTTTTAAATAACATTATTTTAAATAAAGACTATTTTGCTAAAAAAAGTATTTGGATTATAGGTGGTGATGGCTGGGCATATGATATTGGATATGGAGGACTAGACCATTTACTTGCTTCAAAGCATAATGTAAATATTTTAGTGCTAGATAGTGAGGTTTACTCAAACACTGGTGGTCAGGCTTCAAAAAGCACACAAAAAGCAGCTACTGCAAAATTTGCTTCTCACGGAAAAGACACAAAGAAGAAAAATTTAGCACAAATGGCGATGAGTTATAAAACTGCATATGTGGCTTCGGTTAGTTTAGGTGCAAATATGGCTCAAACAATAAAAGCGTTTAATGAAGCAGAAAGTTACAACGGAGTAAGCATAATTATTGCCTATGCACCTTGCGTTAATCACGGCTTTGATATGTCAAATTCAAATATTGAAATGAAAAGAGCGGTTGAATGTGGTTACTGGAATTTATTTAGATACAATCCTAGCAAGGATAAACCTTTAGAGTTAGATTCCTTTGAACCAACTTCTAGTTATAAAGATTTTCTTCTTGGAGAGTCGAGATATAAGGCTTTATACAAAACAAATCCAGAAATGGCAGATGAATTGTTTAAAGAAAGCGAAAAAGACGCGATTGAAAGAAGAAAAATTTTAACAGATATGTTAAAAATACAAAACGAACAATAATATGCATAAAAAACAAGGCAAAGTTCTTTATTTATAACTTGCCTTGTTTTTTTTGCTTATAGTATATGAACAAACATTCATATACTATTCAAAAAGAATATGAATAAAATCAAATACTCTTTTAGTGAAATTATAATTTTCATAAACATTTCACTAATTTTAAATTAAATTGGTTTTACCATTCGAATTAGTATTATAGAAAAACCAATAAACAATTTATTGTCAAAAATTTTTGTACTATCATACAGGATTTACATGGTTAAAACTTTAATTATTAGAAAAGAAATCAAAACTTTTCATTATTGTTTCTAAACTTTCTTTAGGATTTACAGCCTCTTTTAAATCAAAACCACTTTCATTTACTTCTGGTGTTGTCCCCGTTTTTGTTATTTTTACTGCATAAGCAGAATTTGGTTCAACATCTTGTGTTAAAAATTTATCCAAAAGAGATTCATATTTTTCGCCTTTTTCAATTCTAGCTTCATAAATTGGTTTAATCATTGTAGATTTTTCCTCCAATTTATTTAGTTCGGTTTGTTTTTGACGCATATCAGTGGAAAGTTGTTTTCTATGTCTAACATACGTTTTTGTTTCTTTTTTTTCCGTCATTTGTTTATCTAAATATGTATTCATTTTATTTAAAAGTGAACGCATAGGGTCACTTTCTTGCAATACTGAGCCATTTGCATTTAAAAATTTGAAATCTTCTTTTAAATTAGTTTTTAAATTTGATTTAAAATCTATCAACAATTTTTTCACATTGTCCAACTCGTCTAAATTTGGATATTTTTGCAACAATTCATTTAAAACTTTTTCCCAACGAGAATATAAAATATCAAGTTCTTCAATTTTTAAATTGTAAACATTTTTACTGCTCTTTTCAATTTGTTTTGCTTTTTCAACAGCTGCTGTTAATGCAATAGAAATATTATCGCCTTTTTCTTTAATGTCCTTTTCTTTAGTTTGATAATACTTTAGTTTTTGTTCTAAGTTATCTATATCTATATTTTTTTGTTTTAATTGCTCCTCTAAACTATTTACATAAGACATAACCTCATCTTTATTATATCCATTTCTTGCTGTTTGAAATTCTTTCATTTAATTCTCCTTAAGGTTTCGTTCTATTCTAAATACAATTTCTGCAAGTACAAAAATTAAATATAAACCATTAATCAAAAGTAATTGCCATAAATTTAAAATCTTAATTTTGTATGCTATAAGTAGTATACCTTCTAAAGTTAAAATTGCAAATAATTTAAAATGAATTTTTTGTCTAAATAAGACGAATACTGCAAAACTAGAAAGTGCAAAACATAATAAATAAACTGGATAGTAAAAAGCAAAACTATATTCATTTACACTTTGAAAAAATGAACTTACACCAATTGAACTATTTAAAAATGAATAGTATAATGATGAATCCAGTTTGTACATAAGGAAATAAATAAAAGAATATTGCCCTATTAAAACAGTAGCAATACTAAACCAATAGCCTTTTAAAGATACATTGTTTATTTCAAAAAATAATGAAAGAATAAATAAAATTACACAAAAAATAGCAAAAAATAGCAAAATTTTATTCTTTTTCATTCTTTTTACCCCGTTTTTGTTTAGTTTGCACAAAAACGAATATTGATATACCAACCAAAATAGCTATTATACTGGTAATGCTACTTAATTTTAATCCGAATATCATTAAGTTATAACTAGATACTCTTAATGGTTCTAATATAAATCTAATTGTTCCATATGCTATTAAATATGCACTTGTAACATAACCTTTTGTTTTTACTTTTTTTAATAGTAAAAATAAACAAGCAAAAATAGTCAAATTAATTATAAATTCATAAAAGAATAGAGCATAGTGCCATTCACCATTATCCAACAAAACCGCAAAAGGGAACCATTGCCACGAAGGGTTAGTTACCAACTCTCCATAAACTTCTTGATTAAAAAAGTTTCCCCATCTGCCAATTGCTTGTCCTAAAATTAAAGAAACACAAGCAACGTCAGCCACGTTTAAAAAATTTTTTTTATGTACAACGCAAAAAAGAAATAGTCCAAAAGCGCCACCAATTATGCCACCATAAATAGACATACCCCCTTCCCAAATTTTAAGCATTTCTACAAAACTATAAGAGTGGTCGGCTCCTATGACGTATAAAATTCTTGCACCAATGACTGCAAATGGCAATATATATACTGCAAGCGTAAAAATATCTTCCGACTTTAAACCCCTTTCTTTTGAATTATGGCATGCTAAAACAATGCCAATAAACATAGCAAAAGCCATAATTATTCCATAAAATTTAACATTTAATCCAAAAACTGTAAAACCATTTATTAAATTCAACATATGACACATTATACATCGTTTTTTTTAAAACGTAAACTATTTAACCCAAATTGAACTGGACTAGACCATAGCCTTCAGCATATTTCCCCATAAATATTGATTTTGCATTATAAAGCAAAAAGTTTTTTATTTGGTCAGGTTTAGCTTGTGGATATTTTTCATATATTAATGCACATAGTCCAGCCACCATAGGTGTTGCAACACTAGTCCCGCTCATTTGTCTATAGCCACCTTTGTGAGAACAAGAAGTTATGTTTACACTTGGAGCAATTACATCGGGTTTAACGCGAGAAAAAGCGGGACCTCTTGAAGAAAATTCAGCAACTTCAAAAAGTTTTTCACTATATTCCCTTAATTCATTTCTGTTATCTTTTAATCCTCCAACAGTAATGATTTTTTTACTTACTCCAGGGCTTTTAATTGTTTCTCTTTCTGGTCCTGAATTCCCTCCAGCCGAAACAATAGTTATTCCTTCTTGCCAAAGTTTTTCGGCACCTTTCATTATAGGGTCGTTATATCCTAAAGGTTCACTTCCAAAACTCATACAGACTACTTTAATGTTGTATTGTTCATAATTTTCATAAACCCATTGCATAGCTTCCAAAATGGTCACTGCTGTTGCTTCACCTTTTTCGTTTAAGGCTTTTAATGATATTATGTTCGAGTTGGGCGCAACGCCTGAATATTTTTTCCCGCTTAAAATTCCACTTCCCGCAGCAACTCCCGCAACAAATGTTCCGTGCCCATTATCATCATATGGAATTTCATTATGGTTTACAAAATCACAAAAGACAATAATCCTGTTTTCCCCAAGTTTAAAATCTAAATGTGGATTTATGCCCGTGTCTATAAATGCAATGGTAACATTTTTTCCAGTTAATTCTGTTTTGTCTGCCTTTATTATTTTTTTTGATACATCCATTAAAGCACTAACATTAGCAACAGATGATATGTATGAAACAAAATTTTGTTTAGCCGTTTTTAAAATCTTTTCTGAATTAAAACAAACAGCATAAGCGTTTAGTAAGGAAAACTCTTTGATAATCCTTACATCATTTTTGTTTAAAAAGTCGATTATTTTATTTTTGTCGTTGTAATATACTATACACTCTAGTGTACATTCTTTTTGTGATAAAGCAACAAATTTTAATAATTTTTGATCAATTTTATTCATCATTATTTTATTTGATTTAATATATCCTTCATTTTATTTTTTTGTTGTTCATTTAAAAAAGGTGATATTTGATTTAACATATTACTTAAATTTTCATAGTCAAATGTGCCATTTTCTTTTTGTTTTGCTACATATTTAAACAATTCGCTTATTAATTCATCTTCTGATTTGTCTTTATATTCATTATATAGATTTTCTACCTTTTTGCTCCCCCCTTTTAACTGTTCTTCATCCATCTTAGCATTGTAATCTTTGAATCCCATAAAAACTCCTTTAACATTTATTTATATGTTCGCATATAGATAAATGTTAAAGGAGTAACAATGATTAGTTTTTTTAATCAAAATAATAATCAACAAAATCAGTATGTATCTGATTATCCTCAAGTAATTTATACAAACAATAATAATACATCTTTAAATAACCAAACATATGCTTCAAATGATGGGCAACAAGGGTTTTTAAGTTCCATTTTAAACTCAGATATTATCAAACAAATTATACCCTTTTTATTAGGCTCAAACACTAATAGCAAAAGACTAAATATATTATCACTTTTGCAAAATTTTAACCCCAACTTATCAGAAATGGTAAACTCCTTGTCTTTATTTAACAATAACAACAAAAAAAAAGCTTCAGAAAATAAAACTCAAGATAAAGGAATTATTGATTTAAGCGATTATGAAGATGTCACCAATAAAAAATAACATCCTTACTAAATCTTAAACTTAAAATAAAAACAACATCTAAACTTCAAACTTTTTAAAGTTTAGCACTTACTTAAAATGTAAGATTTCTCTTTAATTGCCCACGTTGTCTTGTTTTTAATTAGTCAAAAAAAACACCCTATAAAAATATAATTTTATAGGGTGTAAAATTATTTTAGGAAATCTCCAAGCGACTTTCAAGGTGTTTAAAAGTTTCGATTTTTTTATTATGTTAGTGTTATTATATTTCCTCAAGAATTTTTGATTTCTTTTCTTTATATTCTTCTTCAGAAATCATACCTTTTTCTTTAAGTTCGTCCAATTTTTTAATTCTTTCTTCAATAGAAGTAGCAGGAACTTGCTCTTTTGTTTGAAATAAGTTTGTTTTATCCAAAGTTAAATCTCTTGTGCGTTTTTTGATGATACTTTTGAATATTGCTGAAGCAAGAATTGAGAAAGCTGCAGCCAAAATAAACAAAGTTAAAACAAATTTTGAATTAAACAACCAATTAGCTCCAAAAACAACACTATTTCCGTTATAACTAATAGAAAGAATTAAAATAGAAAGCCAAACATCAACAATCAAATTACTTACATACATTATAATTTGAAAAGCAAAGTATTCCTTTTTAAATGTTACAATATTAGAAACAACTAAATTAATTAATGAAGTTTGAATTGTGATAAAAATAGTTATTTTTGTATAAGTCCATATTCCTATTAATGAAGATGCATCTCCTGAATCATTGATAAGTGATTCAATAAAACCCTGTCCAATAAAAATGAAAACAATCCAAAGCAAACAAGAAAGCCCTGTAAACCCTAAAATTATGTAAGCATAAATGTTCTTTTTATCTTTAGAAATCATTTTTGCTGCAGTTAAGCAAGATATACAACCAAAAGCAATAACACCCAAAATTAGCATTAAATCAACAGTAAAGCGGTTTAATTTTAATGTTCCTGTTATCCCAAGAACTAAAATTCCAACAACAATAAACGCAAGTGCAATAGGTATTATTGTCATTATTTTTTCTATTTTAGATTTTTTAAGCATAAATAAAATCTCCTTTATATATTACCATTTAATTTTACTATATAATAAAACAATTTGTAAAGTTATTTTATATTTTTATACTTACCTTATTAAAATATTTATGGAAAATCTACAAAAGATTGTAAAATAATTGTTTTTTATCAATTTTTTTAGTACAATATATAAAGAGGTGTTAATGGATATTTTTAATTCTTGGTTAGTTAAAGATTATATTGCCCATAGAGGTTTTCACGATGCATCTAATCCTGAAAACTCGCTTGGCGCTTTTGTTAGAGCAATTGACGAGGGTTATGCAATAGAGATTGATGTTCAACAAATAGCCGATGGAACAGTTATTGTTTTTCACGATTATTCTCTTTCACGTATGACAGGGAAAGATGGTTACACAAAAAATTTATTAAAGTCAGAACTAAGCGATTATAAACTTTCTAAAACTGAATTTTGTATTCCCACATTAACTGAAGTTCTTCAGTTAGTTGATGGACAAGTTCCTTTGCTTATTGAAATTAAAAATGAAGGAAAAGTTGGAGATTTGGAAAAAGCTACTTACAATTTACTTAAAAATTATAATGGGGAGTATGCTGTGCAATCTTTTAACCCTTATTCTCTTGAATGGTTCAAGATTAATGCACCAAAAGTGCTTAGAGGTCAACTCTCCTCCTATTTTAAAGGAGCACACTTGTCTTTTATAAAGAAATTCGCTTTAAAACGTATGCTTTTAAACAAACGTGTATCCTGCCCTAACTTTATATCATATAACGTGCAAAATTTGCCTAATATTTATGTAAAACGTTACAAAAAATTACCACTTTTAGCTTGGTGTGTACGCTCACAAACTGAATATATGAACGCTGTCAAATATTGTGACAATATCATTTTTGAAAATTTTGAGCCAAAAATTTAAATAATTTTTTATAACAAGACAATCGAGTATAAAATACCAATTTTGCTCTATAACTGAAACTAATAAAAGATGTAAATTGTTTTGCTTGAAGCGAGTTCTACGTAGCTAAGAAGAGCATAAGGATAATTAAAATTTAAATAAGCACAAACATTTGTGTTAATTAATACATTAACATTTATTAATATATAATAGTTTTTGTTCTATTATTAAAGAAATGGACCCAAAAATCAAACTTTTTGGAGTCCATTTCTCTATCTAGGAAATTTCACCAGTTTTAATGTCATTATTTTTATGCAAGTATTAATTGTTTTAAATTAGAAGAAATTGCAATTTAAAGCAATATCTTACATATTGAAAACCTCTCCGTCAAACTTCGTTTGCCACCTCCCCTTGGCATGGGAGGAAAAATTCCTTCGAAGTATACTCTTCGCCAAGTGGCCTTTATTTTATATTATTTTAAAATTAATCCTTATCCCCCCTCTAGATGTAAATGCAACATCTACTGCAAAGCGTAAACAATCATTTACTAAAAAACCTCCATAATTAACCAAGTTTTGACTCTCGCCTCTCCTTGGCAACAGAGGAAAAACTTTCAATTAAAAAAACCACCTTCGAAGTATACTCTTCGCCAAGTGGCCTTTATTTTATATTATTTTAAAATTAATCCTTATGCTCTTCTTAGATGTAAATGATTTGCTTGAACGATACCCGAGTAGCATTTAACCGTCACTTGGTG
>CALBKX010000001.1 GCA_937895935.1 uncultured Clostridia bacterium | reverse complement strand
TTGAAATATATGGAGGTGCAACATATCCTGTTACGTGTTCACCTGCAGAAAAATCATATTCCATATCTTCTGACTTAACAGACTTTAATTGGACCTCCAACTTTAAATCTGGATTTACTTGTCTGTATATACAATATCCAGCTATCGCCAGTAGAACTATTACTATTATTGCTATCACTATTTTATTTATTGTTTTCATTAAATTACTCCTTAAATATTAACCTAGACTTGCACTAAGCACGTATGTTAGTCTAAGTGTATAGTTATAATCAATATGTGTTCCGTCATTTGTGTAAACATCTATATAATTTGTTATGTCAAATTTTTCATATGAATGTCCTTGCCAACTCGATAAATATGCTTTTTCATCAACTTTTGCTTTAGAATCAACGCCCAAAGCATCTACTAAAGAAAGTATGTCTTTAATCATAAAGTAATGATTGTCATCTAACTTAAACTTATAAGATTTATATTCATTTAGCTTCGCAGTATAATTTAATCCTTCTTCTTCCAATTTGGGTGGAATAGTAATTATAGTTCCATTAATATCTTTCAAATTAACATCAATACTTTGTAGTTTATAACGCAAAACCAAAACATACTGTATGTAACACATATCATAAGACTCAAATTCATCTAAGCTATAATCACAATTTTCCGAGAAAGAAACACTTGAGAACATTTCACCATAATGTACTTTAATTGAAAAATGATTAGGTATGTATTCTGCATTAGATGTAAGGTTAACAAACTTAAACATACCAGATAAATCAATTATTTGAGTGTCAACTCCAGGTACATAGCAAGAATTAATGTACAAAAGTAATTTGCCCATATTAACAGAATTATTTTGTAAACTTTGATTAGAATCGTTGAATGTTAATCTGTAAGTTGAAAAATCAAACTCTACAGAAAAAGCCAAAAACATTAAATTCCAGTCAGTATTAAATAAATTATGACTAACTAAATTATCAGTTTCTTTGTCTACTATATTCCAACCACCATATCCTGATGTACCGATTTCAAAACGAGTCTTAAGATAGTTAGAATTAACTTTATACTTACTGCTATTTTTATATACATAATTTGTTGCATCTAAAGTACAATAATCTGAGTTGCGAGTGAATTCACCCTCAATTTGCAAATTATCAAGTTCTGCGACATTGAAATATGTATAATTAACTAAGTTAGATTGTGAACTAACAAATCCATTTCTACAAGCTTTGATATAAACTGTATTTGTTGAATTTAACTTACTTTCTAAAATTAAAATATCAAAAGCAGTAGCTTCATATATTTTTTGAACTAAATTTCCATTTAAATATATTTCATAATAAAGTGCATAATCAATTGATGTCCAACGCAAAATATTGTTATCAATAGTTAATGATACTTCACCTAATATTGATAGAAATTCTATATTTTCACAATAAACACTTCCGATTGAAGATACATCATCCGATTTAGCATTTGCTTTAACTTTTACAAAAGTATGCCCTGTTGATGATAAATAATCTGAATAGTTTAATAAATTAATTGAAGTTTCTGATGTGGTTTCAGTAAATCCACCAATACTAAAAGTGTAACTTTCAGCATTTGCCACACTTTGCCAAGAAAAAATCGTTCCCTCTACTTTAGCGATTGGTACACTTAATATATCTGTGTTAAATGTAATTACATTTGAATATTGACTTGAAATACTGGTTTTAGAATCAGCTCTTACTTTTACGATATTTTTTCCTTCAATTATGTAATCTTTTATTTCAGTTAAGTCAAAACTCAAGTTATTAGTTTTACAAGTGTAGCCATTTAAATTAATTGTATATGAAACAGCATTATCTACCGCTGGCCAAGATATAATACTTCCTTGTTTGCTTATAGTTGGTGCATTTAAAATTAATTTATAATTAGCAGTAAATTCCAAATCGCCAGAAGAACCTTTACAAATTGTTACTTGTAATTTTGGTTCATTTAAATCAGTTCCAGTCCAACCTATAAAATCATAACCTTCTTTTATTGGATTATTTAACGTAAACGTTTCAGTAAATAAATTATATTTAGTTGGATTATCCTGGATAATTCCATCATCTAAATTATATTTAATTGTGTAATATTCATTATCTTTTTCTAAATCCAAAGATATTAATTCAGATGGCTCACCATTAGCAGTTGTTTTATCATTTTTATAATCAATTAAAAATCTAATACTAAAAAATGCAGATGCTATTAACAAAATAAAAACAAAAATTGTAATAATAATTTTACGCATATACTACACCTCCATCTTTTTCACCTATTCTACCAAAAAATGAATCTTTGTGTGTGGTAGCACCTCTTTCAAAATAGTTCACTTTAAAACTAATATAATCTACTGAATAACCAAAGGTTGACTGTTTATCAAATTTTTGACTTTCTTCATTATACTCAAAGATATTAAACACATCTTCAAAATCTAATGTTAAATTTTGAAATGTTTTATTTTTTTCAGTAATATGAGTTGTTGCATACATTGTTTTATATAAAAAGTAATTAAAATTAGAATTAAAATGTACATTATGTTTTAAAATAATGTATCTTTCTGTAATTGTTTCTTTATTAAAATCAAATGCAAAAGGTTTTTCATCTATACGAATTATATAAGGTACTTTCTTAGAATTAAATGTATTTGTTGTATTAAAATTCAAGCCATCATCTGTATTAAAATAATAAACATTAGCATTATGTAAATTTAAATAATATTTAAAATAATCTTGCCAACCTTGTAATGTTAAATATGAATCAGAATAACCTTTATTAAATTCTAATTCACTAGGATTTATTATTTGCATACCTAAACTATATTTATCACGCATTAAATAATCTGTATAATAATTTAATTTAAGTTCAAACATTTCATATCCATTTTTATCAGCATTTTCATAATAATTTATACAAAATGTAAATTTTATATCTGGATCTACCTTAACATCATGATCTGGAGAATTACTATCATATCCCCAATAATTTGTAATTAAAGCAAAGTGTTTATCTCGATTTAAATAAACATACACAGAATAACAATCTAAAGCAATAATACCTATACAAATTATAACTAACAATGTAGTAAAAAAATTTTTCATTTTACTCCTTTTAAGGAGTGAGAAATAACTCACCCCGGGTTATTTTTAATCTCGATTTTTTATAAAAGGCTTTTTTCAAAAAAGCCTAAAAAAATTATTTTGTTTCCCTTAATTCTAATTTCATAGGTTTTGGGGTTAAACCTGTAGCTGTTGCAACACATTCAAATATTGCATCAACTTCTTTTAAATATGTAAATTTTGAATACTCTTGAGCTGTTACTTTAAAATCCATTTGTGAAATGTATGCCATACCATCATTTTTATCTACAACCGAACTTGTAACAACGTGAACAATATATCTTGTTGGTTGTGCAGGAATAACCTGTCCATCACGACTTACAAATTCATCAGTTGCGTCTTTTATTTCTCTACCTAATACAAATCCTTGTTCTTTAACTAATTTTTTAACCATTTTATTCACCTTTTAACCTTTTATTTTTATTCATAACTTAAAGTATCAGAGAGTGCTTATTGCATTAATAAGACTTACACTTTTATTTAATTGTAAAAACTATTAACTTTGCAAAGTAATAGTTTAATATAATATTAACCAACCGAGCCCAAATGGCTATTTAAAGATGGAAATATCACACGAAGTTGATTTTTTATTTAATTTTTAATGTACTGTTGACAAAAATTTTCAATTATGATAATATACCAATATTGGATAGTTCGGCTGTAAAAGCTAAATGGAATTATATTTCCGTGGGAGAACTATCTTTTTTATTCTTTATATTTCCACGGATATTTCCAAGTACTAAAATTTTTCTTTTCATCGTGCCGAACTCTTTTAGCAATATACATAGGTTTATTATCAAATTTATTTGGATTGGGAGATACAATTTCATTCAAGTGTCTTCCATCTTTTTCATTATGCATAACCTTACGATAATTATATTCTTCAATAGAATATTCGCCGGTTATCAATGCTGGATGTTTAGACTTGTTGTATCTCCTAAAATGCGGATAATTATCTCTTTCTGGGTTTTTGCGTTTTAAAGGTTCGTTTTTGCACGGCTTTTTTTGCATTACGCACGCCAACTCTACAACCTGCCGAAAATGCTTGCTTTTCTGCTTTGGTATATCTTTTTGCCATTTAAAATTTTCCTTTTATCTAGATTTTGGTTTATAGTTCCAATAAACTTTTTAAAACAACATTCGCGACTATTGTTTTAATGGTAAGGTTAGCAGTTAGAGTGAAAAGAATATAAATATTTTTAAAAGGAGGTTAAATATATTTACTGCTAACCAATGGCGAGTGATGTAGGAATCGAACCCACTACTTGAAAAACTAAATTCCAAAAAGCAAAACAAGTATTCCAAAACCACTCACATATGCTAAGGATAAAGAAACAAACCTTAGCAACGTTTCCGCCGAGGAGAAAAAGGCGGAGAGGCTACACCTCTATTTATGTATAATGTCTTCAGTTGACATTTGCTGATATTTAAAATCAGATATTCTATAAACCTTTGTTGGTTTATTATATATCCCGGTATAAACCGTCTTTACTGGAACTGTGCAAAGCACTTTTGCTTTGAATTGTGAAACTGTTCCAGATAAATTATGCTTTTGCATAAACTCTTTGGTCACATCAGACAAGATAAAAAAATTATCTTTCTGAACATAAAAATCTCGTGCTTTTGCCATATACATCTCATTTTTTACAAAATTCTGGATAATCTGTTACAAATTCCTTTAGTGATTCATATCTGCAAGCACTAATTCCTCGTAACGCACAATACAAATTATATATTTCAAAATTATTCATCTATTTACCCTCCACATTATGTAAAACATAAAGAATATATTCTTTTAATGCTCTTTCATCTTCTTCAGATCCAAAACATATTTCTTCTGACATATATTTCAGAATATTTTTAAAACCACATCTAATATGAAAATTTTTTCGAGCTAATTTATTTGATAGATTATTTATCATTCTATTTTTACAATCTAACAACTCACATATTTCAGGAACATCTAAAGTTTGGTGTTCAAATGTGTCAACTATCAAATTTGATAATACTTCATGTGGCTTATATCTTTTACTATTCATATAACCTCCTATAAAAACAAAGTTTCTTTTTTATGGCAACGTTTAACATAAACAATAATTGATTTACTAAACGTTACATCATGGTCTGGAACATATTCAAAACGAACACATTGAACACGGAGTACATTCTTTTTGGAAATATCACGCATTTTTGAAAAATCAATATCTATAATGTTAATGTGGTCGTCAATAATTAAATTAATATGTGAATATGTCGACCAATAAACCAAATCAATAAAATCACAAAAATATACAACATCCTTTTTATTAAATAAAAACATACTTGATTCTGTCATTCTAACCTCCAATTAAATTTTGAAATTATTTAAATTTATGCTACTATTATTTTGCAAGAATAAAGGGAGACACAAAGTCGATGTGTTTCTTGTAATTTTACAAAGGAGGTTATCAATGAGCATATTCCACAAAAAGGATTTAACCGACAAAAGAGGTGAAGCTTATGCCAACATGCAAAGATACCAACAAAAATATGCAAATACTGGCAAAGAATCATATAACAACAAAGCAAACTTCTATGAAGGAAAGCTTCAAGCAATCGACAAGTTACTAGAAAGAGATAGAAACACCACTAATATTAAATCGACAAAGAACTCAATTAACTACCATAAACATTAAAAAACTTTGTAAATTTTCTTAAAAATAATAGACACATCGTTTTTTTTTAATAATCACTCTTCTGAGTGGTTATTTTTTCATACTTCAATCTATCTAAATGCGCATTATAAAACGAACCATCAAAATATACTGTGTATTCAACATTTAATGCTGATAGCATTCTTTCTAAGGTTTCTAAGTTCACATTAAAAATAGAAAAATCATTAGAAACAAATGTATATAAACTATTTAAAGAACCACAATCTATTATGGCTGAATATTTGTAATCTTCCATTCTAACCTCCCTTTAAATTACACATTCTATGTAATATTTATAATATATATAACACATTATATGTGTTTTTGCAACAAAAAAGACACAATTTTTGTGTAATTTTTTAAAAATTATAAAATTATTACACAAAATATGTTAATAATTGTATCCTTTAACAAGGAGGTTTATATGAAATTAAAAGAACTAAGAAAGGCAAATAATATAAGTCAACATGAACTAGCAAAAATAATTCAAACATCTCAACAAAACTATAACAGATATGAAAATGAAAAAGTAAAGCCAGACTTAGACACATTAATTAAGTTAGCGAACTATTACAATGTGAGTCTTGACTATCTTTGCGAACGCCAATGGAACAACCAAATAGGATACATCCCGGACGGAAAAAAAGATGTTGTAAAATTAATTTTACAACTTAATGAACAAAACACTTTAAAAACATTTGGTTATGTTAGTGGCTTACTAGCAGGTCAAAACTAATCTATTTTTAACAAAGGAGAAAATATGTATTTTTTATTAAGCTTAATAGTAACTGGAATAATTGGTTACTTTTTACCTCAATGGATGTATAACATTTCTTGGCAAGATTTAATCAATGCTGTACAAGGAAACACTTCTGATTTAGAAAAAATTATTAAAGAAGTTGGAATAATTAATAAAACTGCAGTTGAAGTAGCTCAAGAAAAATTGTTGACTACAGTTTTAATTACAATTGGTATTTTTATAGCAATGTTAATTATAACTAGTATTATAAAAAAAGCAGTAAAATAATAAATTTATATAAAAAGGAATTAAACAAATGAACAAAGAAATACTAAATTATTTTTATATAAATTACTTGAAAAACAAAATGAACAAATAAAAACTTCAATAGAACAATTAAATTTTGCTAATAACATCAACTTAGCAACAAAAGAAATGTTAAAAGGGTTAATTGATTCTACAAAAAATGATATAAAAACTGATGAGGGCTCTGTTGAAAAATTGGTGTCTCAAGAAAAAGGAGAACCAATGATATATAACGGACACAAACTAACAAAAAGAAAAGATGGTCGCTGGCAATACAAAATGACCATAAATAAAAAAACAATATGTGTTTATGGAAGAACACAAATCGACTGTATTACAAATATAAAAAAAATAGAAAAAAAAGGCTACAAACCAACAAAACCAATTTCACTTAGTGAAGATATTGTTTTAAGGTGGTATACAACAATAAAGGAACCAAATTTAAAACAAAAATCAAAAGAAACATATAAAAACACTTTAAATAATTACATAGTGCCTTTTTTAAAAGGAAAAGATTTAAACAAAATACAATTATTTGAACTGCAAGAATTTTTAAACAAAATAAAAAAAGAGAGAACCAGAGAACAGATATATCAGCATATCAAAGGCATTTTTCGATATGCAACTGCTTCTGGTGAGTTAAAAAATAATATTGCAGAAGCTTTAGTTTTACCAAAGCGTCACAACAAAATTACAAGAGAATCATTAACTATTGCAGAACAACAACAACTTTTAAGTTTAATTAAAGATAGTGAGCTTGAAACATTTTTTATTTTTAGTTTAATAATTGGAACAAGAAGAAATGAAACATTAGCATTTAACATTTCAGACATTAATATAGAAAAGCAATCACTTAAAATTCACGGAACAAAAACAGAGTGTGCAGATAGAACAATAAAAATTTCAAAAGCAATGATTGATTATTTGTTTGCTAATAAAAAAACTGAACCATATTTTCCATATGGACCAGAATATTACACTAAAAATATAAAAAAAGTATTGAGTCAAATAAACACTGAATTATGCTTACACAGTTTAAGACATACTTGTGCAACAAACTTATTCTATCTAGGAATACCAGACAAACAAAGGCAACAAATTTTAGGACACAAATCAATAGTAACTACAAACAATATATATACTAATCTTGAATTAGACGTAGGCAAACAAGACGTGCTTAAATTATATAATAATTTATATTATGAATTTTGACACCAATTCTGACACCGTTTTTTACAGCAAAATCTTTTTGTAAAAAAAATAGCCACTAGATATTGTATTTCAAACATCTAATGGCTTCTATATGGTGGGAGTTAAAGGACTCGAACCTATGACCCTCTGCTTGTAAGGCAGATGCTCTAACCAACTGAGCTAAACTCCCGTTTCTTTTTAAGACTTTGATATGTTATCACATTAAAAAAATGATGTCAACAACTTTTTTTAATTTTTTTAATTTTTTTTTTAAAAGTTAAAATGTATAATTTATAACATAATACACAATATAAATTAGCAAGAAAAACTTTCTTGCAATATAGGAGGTGGAAAAATGTTTGGTAGAAACAAAAAGACAAATGATTCTAAGACTCAAAACTGTTCAAACTGTGGTTCATCAAGAACAACAAAGGATAGCGCTTCAAAACGCTCAAGTTCTAAGTCTAGTTCAAAACGTTCTTCTAAAAACTAAAGTTTTTTCAATCTAACAAAAAATCTTCCCTATCATTTTAAAGGGAAGATTTTTTGTATTTCATAAATAGAAAAAGAATATAAAGTTTTAAACTTTAAGTACATCACATATATTTATTATTTGTTTTTTCTTTTTTATTGCATATTGTAATGCTTTATATGCACCGCTACGTTCTGAATGATTTACATAAAAAACTACAAAATCACTTCGGTCTATCATTTCACAGTTACGGAAATAGATTCGTTTATACCAATAATCATTAATTAAATTTAAATAAATAATTTCTTCATAGTCTTCATCTTTTATCCATATTGGTCTTTTTGATAATCTTTGGTGTCGCGGGTCTGATAAGCAAAATATTCTATAAATATTGGGATATTTATTTTTTAGTTCACTTACAATTTTATGGCACAAATCATCAAACTCTCCAAAACCGCCAAAATAGAATAATCTCACATTTTCTTTTGTAATAAGCATTTCAAATATGGATTTTAAATTATTTTCAAGTTCTTCTGTTCCTTCAATTTTGCTGTGTCCAAAAACAGAACATGATTTTTTAAAAAACCAACGATGTATTCACAACTCAAATTATATCTACAAATCTAAAAGTTGTCAACACATTCACAACCTTATTTTTTACTAATCGCTAAAATTATTGTGAATACATTAACAAGTTTTAGGAGAAAATTTAGTTATGAAATTACATGAAGCAGTTGGAACTCGGCAATCGCCTATTTCTATTTTAAAGAAAAATGATAACTCTAAAAACACTTAAAATAAATTTTTTTACTTATGTAAAAATAGTTCAAATTTTTTCAAGAAATCCTATTAAATTTTCCCATTATTAATAACCATTTTTCAATTTTCTCATTAAACGCTCTTTATCTTTTTGAACTAAAGTTTTCGCTTTTTTAGGAGCAGAGTTTTCAGGTCTATTCATTATATAATATCTAAGGTCATCCATAGCGTGGTCATCTTTTTTAACTGGAGCGTCATTATTGCCCCAAAAATATCCCTTTATTTCCCTTATCATATTTGTGCAATTTCTAAATATGAATAATTTTGATACACCATCCGCGTTTTTTAAATATGATTTTACTCGGTTTATTCCTGAATATAAGTCTTTATTAACTTTTGGATTAACCAAAATTCCATTATCATAAAACAACTCGCAAACATTTTTTGGACTGGACAATGTTCGCTGATTTGCAGCACTATCTATTAAAGCAGAATACATACCGTTGCTCGCCTTTGGCCAATCAAGTCTTGCACAAATATCTCTAATACGACTAGCGTGATACTCAACTGTTTGTCTTGTTTCATAAATTTCAGCAATCACATAAATATTTCCGTCATAATCCACCGCATACCAATGTGCAGATAGCGGATTGTTAAGTCCGGGGTCAATGGATATGTTGTCGTACCATTCTTTAGGAACTTCAAAGGGGTCAATAACATTGACATTTTCGTCAAATTCATTGTAGACCTGCCCTCCATTTGAAATAAACTTGCCGTATCTTCTTGCTTCTAGTTCGCTTGCAGATAGGGTGGCAGTTAAACTTTTTATTTCTGCTTCACTTAAATATGGATTGTCAGCCCATTCCATAAATTCGCACCAAACTTCGTCATCATTGCTTTCGTTTAAATATATTGCATTATAGACCCAAGTTAAGCCTTTTAGTGGAGTCATTGTTCCATAAATTTCCCCACATCTATCAAGTACACGCATACGACATTCTTTATATATATCTTCTGGCGGTTCTTCGTCAAACCACACATAGTCTAGCGATGTACCCTGAAATTTTTCTCTACCTTGGTCACAACTTTTAAAACCTATTTTACTTACACCGCCAAAGACATTTAAAATTGAAATATAGTCAATAATACCATTTTGAGGACTATCTTTTCTTCCTGATAGCATTACAATTTCTTTAATCCAATTTTTATTAATATAACTCAATACTTTTTCTTGAGCGACATCACGTTGTACTTGAGTAGAAAGTGAAACAACCCAAATCTGAACATTTTTTTTATTTTGTCTATAAGGATGTATGCCTCTTGCAAGCCAAACAGTTTCAACAGCTCCACACTCAGTTTTACCGCTTCTGTTCCCGCCAAAAACCCACCTATTTTTTTTATTACACATATGGAAAGCAAGTTGTTTTAAATGTTTTACCTTGCCTGAATTGTACTTTTTTAATTTATTGTTAATTTTGTTTCCATTTTTATATGCTTTAAGCCCAAATATGTTTTGTAATATGTTTTGTTTATTCATTTTCGCAAATTTTTCCTCTTTTTTGTGAAATTCTTTCAAAATTGTATAAAACGTTTTATAGTTCTATTTATTATAATAGTCACTGTGAAAGTTATAAAATTTGTAATAATTGCATCATTTTGTTTTGCATTTAATATAGTTTCAATAATTAATCCCAAAATTGTTTTTGCTGCAAGAACTTACTATGCACAAGTCCCAAACAATGATACTTTTTTATTTTCTTCTCCAGATTCTATAGAACAAAGCAGATTATTTGTGTTGCCTCAAACCTATTTTGTTGAACTTTTAAAAAATGCCAATGAAAATTTTTATTATGCCAGATATAATGATGTATATGGCTATGTATTAAAAAACGAAGTCAAGCCCGTCAAAAACGTGCCTACTTCGCCCTTTTTATCAAATATAAATTTCAGAATATTTGTCCCAAGTGGTGCAAATTTACGCTCATCGCCCTATAATAATGGGACAATAAATTTAGTGTATTCAATACCATTTTTAGATAGCAATTTACTATATTATGGAGTTGCCTATGGAGAAGAAGCAATTAGCCGAAAAGGTAACTGTTGGTACTATTGTAAATACTTTACAAGCAATTTAACTTACACTGGCTATGTTTATTCTCCACTGTGTGATAGTTTAAGTTCAATTACACCAAATACCGAAACTGTAGAATATTTGGAATCAATAACTTTTGAAGATGAAACAACTCAAGTTTCAGGCGATGTGTTTAAAGGACTATCACAAACAACAACAACACTATTAATAATTGCAATTAGTTTACCTTGTTTACTTTTTATTTATCTTTTGTTTAAACCAACAAAACTAGCACAAGAAGTTGGCGATGAATCTAAACCTCGTAAAAAGCACCAAAGAAAGAAAATTAAAAGATTAAAAAACTCTGATTATTTTGAATTTGATGATGATTTTTAAATAACATTTGCCATAAGTTCATTTAAATATCTATTAAAAACACAATCTTTAGTAATAACTTCTGCTTTTTCTTCAATTAAGTAATTATTATTTTTAATTAATTTAAAAATTGAACTAATAAAAGGGTCAGTTGAATAGTTAACTTCAAGTTTTTCTATAGTAAACCCAAAAGTTGTAAGTGATGCGCAAAATTCATCTAAAGCATTATTTAATCGCCTATAAGAAGAACGAAGAGTAATGTTTAAAAGTTCGCAAGCCCGCTCAATTGAAAGTTTTTGAATAAATTTTAGAATGAGTAACTTAGCACTGATTTTTGGAATAGATTTTAATGCTTTCTCTATAATCACCTTTAAATTAATGTAATCAATTTTCCTATTAGAAAAATTAATAATTTTTTTTGATATGTTTTCAATGGAATTCTCGCTATTTTGAAAACTAAAACAATAATAAGAATTAACAGCCGTTTTTTCTATTATTTTGTCTATAGATTCACATAGACGCCCTAAATAATTATAAGACGACAGCAGTGTTTTGCTCCATATTTTTTTATTTGATGTCATTTTTCCTCCCCTATGTTTTGTGATTATTATCGTGACATTTTAGTTGCATTAACCGGTTATTTGCTTGCTATTTGCCAAATGCTGACTTTAAACATTCGAACAAAGCACACTTAAAGCCTTAAGTTTAAAGACTTTAATATCATTCTATTGATTATATTCGACATTAGTCAACACTTTTCGACAATTTTTTACAAAATGTAGAAATTTTGTAAAAAAATACATTTTTGCATACATCTTCAAAACATATGTTCTATTATTTGTCTTGTAATATGCCAAATTAATGTATTTATAATATTTTTTTTAAAATTTTTGTTCTATAAAACCTGCCTTTCCTAAAAAAGACAGGTTTTAAATTTTAATCGTATTTCTGTTTAAACGGGCAACAACCTAAAATTGGATAGTCCGCAACAAGCGATTTTTTCTATCGGAAGCGTAGAGAGATTGTAAACGAGTTGCAATTGCCAACATAAATTTTTGTGTTAGCAAAATTACTTTCGATAGTTTTATTCGATTTTAATACATAGGCATTTGTGGCTCTTGTTTAGTTACATTTTCTTCTGGCAAGTCTGCAACTAAACATTCAGTTGTAAGTAATGTGCCTGCAACACTTCCTGCATTAAAAAGTGCCGAGCGTGTTACTTTTGTTGGGTCAATAATTCCTGCATCTATCATATTAACATATGTATTATTTAAAGCATCGTAGCCATAATTTGTTTCTTTTAAATTTGCAATAACATTATTTAACACAACATCGCTATCTTCGCCACAATTTTTAGCAATTTGTCTTAAAGGTTCTTCTATTGCTTTAATTACAACCAATGCCCCCTTTTTAACATCGCCAGTTAAATTTTCTATTTCAGATAAAACCTCCTTGCTTTTCCCTGCTTTTAAAATTGCCAATCCACCACCTGCAACAATTCCTTCACAAATTGCTGCTTTTGTAGCTGAAAGAGCATCTTCAATTCTCAATTTTTTCTCTTTTAATTCAACTTCAGTAGGTGCACCAACTTTTATTAATGCCACCCCCCCAGAAAGTTTTGCTAAGCGTTCCTCTAATTTTTCTCTTTCATAATCGCTGTTTTCATTTTTAATTTGTTCTTTTATAGATAAAATTCTAGCATTTAATTCTTCTTTATTTCCCATTCCTTCAACAATGGTAGTGTTTTCTTTGTCAACCTTAACAGTTTTAGCTCTACCAAGCATTTCAAAAGTAATATTTGAAATGTTTGTTCCCATTTCATCGCTTATGTATGTTCCGCCTGTTAAAATTGCAATGTCTTCAAGCATAGATTTTCTTTTTTCACCAAAACTTGGAGCTTTAACAGCAACACAAGTGAAGGTTCCTCTGATTTTATTTAAAACCAATGTAGCAAGAGCCTCACCTTCGACATCGTCAGCAATAATTAATAATTTGTCTCCAGTTTTAACTATTTGTTCTAAAATCGGTAATATTTCTTGTATTGAGGAAATCTTTTTATCAGTTATCAAAATATATGGATTTTCAAGTTCTGCTATCATTTTTTCTTGGTTAGTACACATATATGCGGATAAATATCCTCTATCAAACTGCAAACCTTCAACTATTGACAATTCAGTTTGCATTGTTTTGCCTTCTTCCAATGTTATTATTCCATCTTTCCCTACTTTGTCCATGGCAAGTGAAATAAGTTGACCTATTGATTCATCACCTGCAGATATGCTAGCAACTTGAGCTATTTCTTTACTGCTAGAAACATCTGTGGAGTTTTCTAAAAGTTTGTCACATATTTTTTTTACGGCAAAATCAATTCCTTTTTTTAACATAATAGGATTTGCACCGCTGTCAAATAATTTCATTCCCTCGCGAATAATAGATTGAGCCAAAACGCTAGCGGTTGTTGTACCATCCCCAGCAACATCATTTGTTTTTATGCTTACTTCTTTTATAAGTTGCGCTCCCATATTTTCAAAAGCATCATCAATTTCAATTTCTTTTGCTATTGTAACGCCGTCATTAGTTATAAGAGGCGAAGTAAATTTTTGTGCCAAAACAACGTTGCGACCTTTTGGACCAAGAGTTATTTTAACAGCGTCTGCTAAAATATTGACACCTTTTAAAAGAGCTTCTCTTGCCTCTTTACCATATTTCAATTGTTTAGCCATTTTTTGCCTCCTTGTCAATGACTGCTAAAATATCAGTCTGTTTAATTATTAATAAGTCTTCATTATTATATTTAAATTCTGTTCCAGCAAATTTAGAAAATAAAACCTTATCTCCAACTTTCACTTCCATTTTTGTTTCTTTACCATCAACGTTTCCGCCATTGCCTACAGCAACTACGGTTGCAATTTGAGATTTTTCTCTGCTCATATCAGGTAAAAATATACCTCCCACATTGGTTGTTTGTTCTTTTTCAATGCTTAACACAACTCTGTCAAATAGTGGTTTAATATCCATTTTTAATTCTCCTTACATTTTAAATTTCAACGTTTTTATTTGTTTAAAAATAATATATCATTTTTCTTAATTATAAGTCTAATACATATTTAACTAATTTTGTAATTTTTGTAACCTCCTTATATTATTTTGACAATTAACAAACATTAATTATCAAGGATTATAACCAACTAATTTTGCTTTGCAATACCCCTTTTACACTTTTTTTTGTATTATTCAAACAAATTATTAAATTTTTAGAGTGTTTTAACCATAAAACATTGAAATTTTTAGATAATTTTAATTTTTTAAAAATATCTTTTGTAATATTTTTAACTATTCTCAACAGAATGATAATATTATTAAAAATTTTAATGAAACACCATATCTCAACAAATATTCATATAAAAAATCAATAAATAAAAGTGGATTGTTAAATTAAACTAAAAATATTGCGAAACATTAATCGAATTAGCAATATTTATTTTGCATTATAAAACAAAAAAACTTACAAATGAAATGATTATTAAATAAAGAGAAAACCACAAAAGTGTATGCTTTTCTATAATCTTAAGCATAAATGAAACTGCAAATATTCCTGTTAAAAATGCAACTATAAAACCAACAATTAATTCGTACCAAGCAAGAGTTAAAGTTTGACCTAATGAAATATATTCATAAATTTCTAAAACCAAACTCGCCAAAATTATTGGAATACTCATTAAAAATGAAAAATGTGCAACTTCCTCTCTTTTGCTTCCAGAAATAAGTCCCGCACAAATTGTTGCTCCACTTCGTGAAATTCCCGGCAGTACTGCAATGCCCTGAGCAATCCCCATTGCAATTCCTTTTGAATAGGTTAAAGGTTTGTAACCCATTTGCTTTTGTTTAAAACTTATAAACTCACTAACTACAATCAAAACTGCCGTGAGCATAAAACAAATAGGTAAATATCTTCCGTCAAAAGCCTTATCTATAAAACTTTTAAAACATAAAACGATAACAACTGTTGGAACTGTTGCAACAAATAATTTTTTTGAAAGTTCTCCAAATGGGTGTTTTATAATTTCAAGTACTTCTTTTTTCAAAACAATCAAAACAGAAAAAAGTGTTGCAACGTGCAAAATTACAGAAAGAAGCAAAAAATCATTTTCAATTCCAAAAAATTTATTCAATAACACTAAGTGTCCGCTAGACGATATTGGCAAAAATTCTGTTAAACCTTGGACAATTGCTAATATAATAATAAAAAATATCACTATTAAACTCCTATAGTGATATTTTAAGCAAGTTAGAATTAAAATATGATAATTAAAGATATAATTGTTCTAAAGCATCTCTGAAATTGGTTTCAAATTTACGTAACTTTCTAATTTGTTTAAGAACGTAAATTACACCAATTATAAAAGCATTAGTATTTCTTAAATTTTTTGATTCAACAGAATGTTTTAAAGAACCAATTAAATACTTAAGGTCCTCTTCAAACTCTGGCTTTACTTTAATATATTCCAAATTATCTAGAATTTCATCGCATATATTTAAAACATCTGTAAAAAATTCAGCTTGTTTATCAGTAATAATTGGTTCTTTTTTTGCTTCAATTAAAGGCTCTTTCTTTTCTTCTTGAGGTTTGAATTTATTTTGTCCTTCAATATCAAATAAATATGCAATAGCATTTTTGAATGGAACAATAACTGATTGTGCAAAATTTTCAAATTGAGATACATCCTCATCATCGCCGTCAAAATAGTCTGCTAAAAATTGTTTAAAATCAATTTTATTTTCCTGTATCTCAACCAACATACAAAATACCATTGGTATTAAAATAGTTTTATCTTCAGGCACTTTAAAAGTACCTTTTTTAGTAGGCAATTTAACTTTTGCTCTACCAAATTCTTTTTCGTAGTTAAAATTTTTTAAACATTCAGAAATTATTTCATATAATTCTGGTGATTCATTTATCGCTTTTAAAATGTTTGCCACTTTGTTACTTGCAAAAATAAATTTACCATTAATTAAATCATCACAACTGCTCATAAAAGCACTGATATTCATTAAGCCTTTATTAGAAATTACATTTTTTTCCATTTGTATTTTAATCAATTATTATTAAAATAATTGCCCTTTTAAATTAGTTTTTTAACATTTTATCATATTAAAAAAATTTTTTCAACTTAAAAATTAATTCTATTTAACTGTGGAGTAAGCATTATTTGCCATAACAACACTAATTGTCACAGGATTGTTTGCTCTAATAACATTAAAAATCACAACACTGCCTTTTTTCATAATCCAAGTTAAGTCTTTCAATTTATAAAATCTATCAATAATATATTCTTTGCCACTTACAATAACGCTAACAATTTTATCTCCCGATTTTAAATCTTCGCAAATAGAATTATCACTTATAGTATCAACAACAACCTCCTCTAAAATTTTTACACCTTTACTTTCTGAATCATATTCTGCTTTACTGCTAGCAATTTTAGCCGTTATCCCTAAAGTTGGTTTTATTGCAGATTTATTTGTTTCGCTTGAATTTTCAATAATGTTATCAATAATTCTTGTAGACAAAGTGGCAGGCAAAGCAAAAGCCATTCCCTCCACGCCGTCTTTAATAATTTTGGAATTTACAATTCCCACAAGTTTACCATTAGTATCAAAAACCCCACCACCAGAATTACCACTGTTCACCGCCGCATCTATTCTCATGGCTCTAAAGGTTATTTGAGTTTCATCGTCACAGGCAAGCATACTTTGATATTCACTATCAACACTAACAACGCCTTTTGTAATGCTTATTCCCTTACCTTCAGAATTCCCAATAGCCACAATACTTTGCCCCATTACTGGATCTCCATCGTAAACTTTAACAGGTTTAGCATTACTATTTGTTATCCTACTTGAATCCTTAACTTTTAAAACAGCAATATCATTTTCCATACTGCCACCAACATATGCACAGTCAATCGCATCACTTCCATAACTTACTGAGTATCCACCTGTTATTTGAGTTGCATTTACTTCCACATTTGAGCCAAACAAAAAGCAAGTATATTTTTCAGACATTTTATCACTTCTAAGACTATTTTTATTATATAAAACGTGATAGTTTGTAATAATATAGAAATTGTCGCTATCACCTGCTGTTTGATAAATAACACCCGAGCCAATGCTTACTCCATAGGCTTTTTTTGCAGTTAAATCAACATAGGTTGGGAATGTGCTATAAACTGCAACAGTAGATAAAGCGCCTAAGTACGCTTTAGATTCGTCTTTTTCTTCAATGCTCAAAGATAAATATTCATCAATAAAATCAAGCATTGTATATTCATCTCCATAGCCTTTTGCGATTTTTGTTGCTTCATAAAGCTCTTGTAAAGATAAATCTTCACCATTTTCACCATTTTTTATTGTAATGGTATCACTTTTGCCATTGCTGTATTTAAGAATATAAGTGTCATAAATACCATTGCTTTCACCTTTTTGAATTGAAACAATAGAAGGCTCTAATGCAAAATTGAAAATAAGCATACACGAAAGACAAACTATTACCACCAAAACATATTTAAAAAAATCCTTCATATTTCTCCTTTAATACTATTATCGGAAGTTTTGTCTGAATGCACCGAAGGTATATTCAAGCAAAACTGATGTTTATACATACTATCGGAAGTGTGAGCGATAGCGAACAAGTTGCTTAAATAGGCAACACAAAATTTTGATTTTATCAAATTTTACTTCCTATAGTTATATTATTTTAATATTTTTAAAAAAATAATACAAACTATTTTAAGGAGATTTTTATGGATAACAAAGAACTTTTAATTAGTTTATACCAAAACACATCAACAGGAATGCAATCAATCAATGATTTAGTTAAAAAGACCGAAGATAAAAAGTTTAAAGAACTTTTAAACGCACAGTATAAAAGATACGATAATTTTCAAGCAAAGGTAGAAAAACTTGCACATAGTCAACAAGTTGAATTAAAAGACAACAATTGGTTTGAAAAAGCAAAACTTTGGTCAAGCGTGCAAATGAGTACTCTAACAGACAACTCTACTCGCCACTTAGCAGAACTAATGCTTGTTGGCACAGTTATGGGGACTCTTACTTGTTATAAAAACAAAATAGACTATAAAGACGCAGACGAAACATCTTTAAAACTCTTAGCAGAACTTGAAACAATGGAAGAAAACAATTTTGATGAATTGAAAAAATATCTAAAAGGTTAAATTAAATTGCAAAAATCACAAAAATATTTTTAATCTTTTAAAAATAAATGAAAACATTTTTCCATTTCTTCTTCAGTCATACCATAAGTTGGATCATCTTTTTCATCATATAGATTAATTATTTTTAATCCTTTTCTTTTAGCATAATTCATAGCAAGTTTAGCACCGCTATGGTTATGCTTTTTATTTACGTAACAAATTAATTTTCGCCCACTTGAAAACAAAATTTTTAATTAGAATTGACAAAATCTTTATAGTTTTGTATTATTGTGACATTGATAAAAGTCACCGTTTTATCATTAAATTATTTTATTTTGGGGTGTCGCCAAGCGGTAAGGCACTGGATTCTGACTCCAGCATCCGTAGGTTCGAATCCTACTACCCCAGCCAAAGAAAAAACATCGCCCTGATAGTGCAATTTGCCAATTCTTGGCAAATATAGCACTTTGACGGG